>FR890560.1:2303-6210 GCA_000433415.1 Clostridium sp. CAG:448 | reverse complement strand
GTGTCGTAGGAGATTGGCTCCTGTCAAGTGACACCGGATGTGCTTTCATGAGTATCGATGGGCTTTCCCATGTTTATGCACTGACGGATGATGCGCGTGTTCTGCAGCTTTTGACCGAGATGACGGCACGTTTCCGCACGATGGATAAAGCCGGCATGCGCTTGCAGACGCACTGTACCCTGACTGCCGCACGTGGCATGCTGCGTCTGTATGAAAAAACAGGGGATGCACAGTTTTTGCATGATGCAAAGGACATTTTTACGTTGTATACCCGTGGCGGCGGAATGAGCCGTACATATCAGAATCTCAACTGGTGGGGCAGACCGGACACGTGGACAGAGCCGTGCGCTATTGTCGACTCTTTGATGCTTGCCGGCGAACTTTTCCGCCTGACCGGGTCGGATACCTATCGGCGTTTTGCAGCGCGGATTTTTGCCAACGGGTTTGCCAGTGCGCAGCGTGAAAACGGCGGCGCGGGGACGGATTCGATTGTACTTCCCGGTCAGCCTTACCTCTATCTGAAGATGGAAGAGGCATTTTTCTGCTGTACGATGCGTCTTGCGGAAGGTCTGCGTTATGCGTGGGATCATGCGGAAATGATCGTTCCGGAAACAACGGGAAAACTGAAGCGGGATGCCGAGGGACGCTATCACGATGGCGACCTGCTTTATGCCGAGATACAGGAAGCGGGAAATGCGGACGTTGCTTCTTATCTTCCCGAGGCAGTCACAGTAGACGGTCACCGGCTTGTGCCGCTTGTGAAATATTACAGATTGCCCATGGCGATTGCGAGAGAACTCCGTCAGAGGGTTTTGTTTGACTGATAAAGAAATCACGGGGAGAGACGAGGTGCCAGGTATGGAGAACACAGATAAGGAAACAAGTGAATATCGCTTTGATTCTGCGATGGCAGACGGTCGACCGATACGGCTATGCGAGCTTACACGGCGTTTTGCGGCGGAGTCTTTACATGGAAAATACGGCGATGAAGCCATGCAGACCATGTTTGTGTCATTGGATGATCTGGCAGATTTTGATGCGATGGACGACTATGAGCGCTACAATGCGGGGCTTCTTCGCATTGTGCAGGAGGCGCCGATACGTATCACAAAAGAGGAGCGCATTTGCGGTGCGGCAACGCTCGGTGCTGCGATCATGGCAAAATTTCCTGCCGCGCGTGGCGGTGAGGCGCTGTTTTGGGGAATCAATCATCTGACGCTGAACTTTTCAAGACCCTTGCGCGAAGGAATGGACGCCTACGTGACCCAGTTGGTGGAGCGGTTGGAGGATACATCGTTGTCAACACGTGCAAAGGCACAATTGCACAGCATCCTGCATGTGCTGAATTGTCTGCATTTGTGGCATGACCGCTATATGAAAGCCGTGGAGCACCGCCCGGATCTTGCTGCAGTGCTCAAACGCGTTCCGTTTGCACCCGCACAGAATTTCCATGAGGCGGTACAAAGCCTGTGGTTTTTGTTTTCTTTTACCAGGCTGTGCGGAAACTGGTCCGGAATCGGGCGGCTGGATCTCCTTTTGGGGGATTATCTGGAGAAGGATCTTGCCACCGGGGTGCTGACACTGGAGGAAGCACGGGAAATTCTTGCTTCGTTTTTTATCAAGGGGTGTGAATGGATCCGTTCGAATCCCGGTACGGGTTCCGGAGATGCACAGCATTATCAGAATATTGTCCTTGGCGGAACCGATGCGGACGGGAATGATTTAAGCAATGCCGTCACCTATCTGGTGCTGGATATTGTTGAGGAACTGCCAATCGGTGATTTTCCCATTACGGTCCGCGTTAGTTCCAAAACGCCGGAAAAGCTTTTGCGCCGCATTGCACAGGTGGTTCGGCACGGCGGCGGTGTGGTTGCGATTTATGATGAAGATACGGTGCTCAAAGCCATGGAACGCTTCGGATATCCCAAGCGGGAGGCAATCCGGTTTGCCAACGACGGCTGCTGGGAGGTGCAGGTGCCGGGCGCAACCATGTTTACTTATTGTCCGTTTGACGTTTTGCGGATTCTGTTGCAGGATACGCTGCATCTGAACCAGGAATCCCCTGCACATTTTGATGATTTTGAATCGCTCTACGGGGCATTCCGGAAAAACCTGTCTGCGTTTGTGGATGCCATTTGCACCGGGGTGCTGGATGGAAGCGTTAGGGACTGGCGCAACGGCGGGACGATGTTTTACGATAAATTTCCAACGCCGGTCATTGATCTTTTGGAAGACGGCTGTATTGCATCCGCGCGCGGCTATCTGGAAGGGGGACCGCGCTATACGGTGATCTCTCCGCACATTGGCGGGGCGCCGGATGTCGGAAACAGTCTTTACGCCATTGATCGGCTTTGCTTCCGGGAAAAGCGTGTGGAGTTTGACCGGCTGATGCGGGCTTTGCAGACGGATTGGCAGGATGAAGAGGTGCTGCGCCAGTATGTGCGCAATAGGTATGTTTATTACGGGAATGACAACGACGAAAGCGACGCTTATGTTGTCCGTCTGCTCAATGATTTTGCAAGCGATTGCGACCGTTGGAGCCGGGAGGATTTACACTATCCGATCCGTTTTCCTGCCGGTGTCAGTACCTTCGGACGGCAGATTGAATGGCTTCCGAACCGTATGGCAGTGCCGTTTGGCTATCGGAAGGGAGATATCCTCGCAGGGAACGATTCACCCACACCCGGCACGGACTTTTCGGGGGCGACTGCGGTGATACGCTCTTACGCAAAGGCGGATTTAGTCCGCCAGACGACGGGAGCAGCACTGGATTTGCGCCTGTTCCCCGGCACGGTGGCAGGGGAAAACGGCATCACGGCATTGGTCGGATTATTCCGCGGATTCTGTCAATTGGGGGGATTTTTCCTGCAGATTGACGTGGAGGACGCAGAAACGCTGCGCCGTGCACAGGAACACCCGGAGGATTACAAAACGCTTTCCGTGCGTGTTTCCGGCTGGAATGCACGGTTTGTGACGCTGGACAGCGAATGGCAGCGGATGATTATCGAGCGCACTGCGCAGAAACTCTGAGGGAGAAGGACAGATCATGTTGTTGACGGATATTCAGCGTTTCAGTACGCGTGACGGACCGGGCGTGCGCACCACTGTCTTTTTCAAGGGATGTCCTTTGCGCTGTGCATGGTGTCACAATCCGGAAACGCAGACATCCCGCCCGCAGCTTCTGTATGCCGCGTCACAGTGTATCGGTTGCGGTGCCTGTGTGCAGCGTTGTCCATTTGGGGCGCATCGCTTTGTGCAGGGCACGCATGATTTCGCGGCGGATCATTGCCGGGGATGTTTTTCCTGCGTAGAGGTCTGTCCTGCCGGTGCGTGTACCGCCTGCGGAAGGGAATACACGGAAGACGAGGTTCTTGGAATTCTTTTACGTGATCTTCCTTTTTACGGAAACGAAGGCGGCGTGACGGTGTCCGGCGGGGAACCTCTCCTGCATTCGTCTGTTATCGGATTGCTCGCCTCCTGCAAAAGTGCCGGGATCGGCACGGCGGTGGAAAGTAGCGGTTATGTGGACAGGGATATTCTTTTGCGCACCGCGGCATATACGGATTTGTTTCTGTACGACTGCAAGGACACAGATGTGTCACGCCACAAGGCGTATACAGGGGTAGACCCGACCCTGATTTTTGAAAATCTGCGCGCATTGGATGCCCTTGGCACCTCCCGCATCCGGTTGCGCTGTATTTTGGTCTCCGGCGTCAATACCGAGGAAACACACTATGCGGCAATTGTTGCACTGTACCGTTCATTGCACCATTGCGAGGGGGTGGAGTTTTTGCCCTACCACCCCTATGGCAGCAGTAAGTCGGTGCAGCTTGGCGGTACGGACACGGCACACCGCGCGTGGATTCCTACGGCGGATGTTATCGACGGGGCAAAAAAATTTTTGCGC
>FR890560.1:0-2267 GCA_000433415.1 Clostridium sp. CAG:448 | reverse complement strand
CGGTTTTGTGTGAATGATAACCGAAAGGAGAAGAATGAGTCATGCATATCGATACGGTTTTTTCACCGGAGGATCTGCGTTATCTGACGTTGCTTTCGCATGAATATCCTTCCATACAGAAGGTCAGTGCGGCAATTGTCAATCTGAATGCGCTTTCCAATCTTCCTAAGGGGACCGAGCATTTTATGAGCGATCTGCACGGGGAAGCGGATGCCTTTGCACATATCCGCAACAACTGTTCCGGTGTTATCCGGGAGAAGGTCAACGATCTGTTTTTCAGCACCATGTCGGAAAGTGCCCGTATGGAGCTGTGTGCGCTGATTTATTACCCCGCGGAGAAAATGGAAGAGTTGCGCGCAGAGGGCAGAGCGACGGAGGATTGGTTCCGCCTGACGTTATACCGTCTGGTAGAGCTTGCGCGTTCGGTGGGCTCCAAGTATACCCGTTCCAAGGTTCATAAGGCACTGCCGGAGGATTACAGTTACATCATTGATGAACTTTTACATACCTCCGGCGAGGAACACGATAAACAGGCGTACTATCAGCACATCATCACAACCATTATTGATATCGGTCAGGCGGAAGGCTATATGATTGCGCTTGCAACGCTGATCAAGCGTCTTGCGGTGGACTGCCTGCATGTGGTGGGGGATATTTACGACCGGGGACCGCATGCGGATCGGATCATGGAGATGCTGCTTTCCCACCATAATGTCGATGTGCAGTGGGGAAATCACGACATCGTCTGGATGGGAGCGGCGGCAGGCAGTGAGGTGTGCGTGGCGGTGGTGCTCAATTCCGCACTGCAATACAATACGCTCTCCATTGTCGAATCCGCCTACGGCATCAGCCTACGCGATCTGATCGGGTATGCGCAGGAAACCTACCGTGGCTCGGCAACCTTTATGCCGCGTAATCAGGAAGAGAATTACTATGTCAAAAACAATATGGACACGCTTTGCCGCGCGCATAAAGCAATTGCGGTGATTCTGTTCAAGCTGGAAGGCAGGCTGATTGCGCGCCATCCCGAATACGGCATGGACGACAGGCGGCTTTTGGACAAAATTGATTACGAGAACGGAACGATTTTGCTCGGAAATCGGCGTTATCCGCTGAATGATACCGACTTTCCGACCATTGACCCGGCTGACCCTTATGCGTTGACGGAGGCGGAGCAGGCATTGATGCTCTCCCTGACCCAGTCCTTCCGTCAGAGTGCATCGCTGCGGCGGCACATTGACTTTCTGTATCGGTGCGGAAGCCTTTATAAGGTCTTTAACGGCAATCTGATCTTTCACGGCTGTATTCCCATGGCAGAGGACGGCAGCTTTGAAGCGGTTCAGGTCCGGGACGGCAGGGTGCTGTCCGGCAGGGCATATATGGATTATTGCGACCAGACGGCACGGGCTGCTTATTACAGCCATGACCGCGATTCGCTGGATTTTATGTGGTATCTGTGGTGCGGACGCCGCAGCCCGTTGTTCGGGCGCGACCGTATGACTACGTTTGAGCGGTATTTCCTTGCGGATCAGTCCACGTGGGTGGAGAATAAAAATTTTTACTACCGCGCGGTCGAGCGGTATGATGATGTATGCCGGATTCTGCGGGAGTTCGGACTGGGGGGAGTGCGGACTGGGCGAGCGGACCGGGCATCTGATCAACGGTCATGTGCCGGTGCGGGCAAGTGCGGGGGAAAGCCCGATTAAAGCCAACGGACGGTATCTGTTGATTGACGGCGGTTTTTGCCGTGCTTACCATGACAGAACCGGGATTGCGGGTTATACACTGATCTTTTCTTCCCGCGGAATGCGCCTGGTAGCGCACAGTCCCTTTGCCGGAAAGGAGGCTGCGATCCGGGAAAACCGGGATATCCTTGCAGCAACGGATGTTGTCTTTGAGCGGATGAACCGCCGGATGCTGGTCTGCGACACCGATGAGGGGCATGCGCTGACCGAGCGGATGCATGAACTCAAGCGCCTTTTGGATGCTTACCGCGCCGGCGTAATCAAAGAGCCCAACGAGTTTTAACCTTTGCTTTTTCTGCCTGTTTTCCGCTGTGAGAAACAGACAAATTTATAAATAAACGAGGCAATTTTCTATGTCTACATCCCAAATGCTCCTGTCCTTAGCGGTTTGCATGCTGGCAGGATTAATGATGACGCGTTTACTCAAACCTTTTAAGCTTCCCGTTGTGCCTGCCTATCTGATCGGCGGTGTTCTGATCGGCTCCTTCTGCTTAGGGCGCTTTGTAATCGGCGGTTACAGTT
>FR890559.1:15484-25554 GCA_000433415.1 Clostridium sp. CAG:448 | reverse complement strand
TTTTCCGGTTGTGCCGATGAGTGCGGATCGGGACGGACCAGCGCATCGGGACTGTATCCGATCAGATCGGTGCGGTTGGCGGCACGCAGTGCCTCCCGTACCAATGCCGCGTTTTCGGGACGGTTGAATTGCAGAAGCGCACGCTGTAACTGCTTTTCTCTTCCGGTTGCCACATGAACCTGCTCCCCTGTAAAGGGGTTGATACCGGTGTAATACATGACCGTGGAGGCAGTGCCGGGGGTGGGGTAATAGTCCTGCACCTGTTCCGGTGCGTAGTGATCCCTCTTCAGGCACAGAGCCAGTTCTACCGCATCGGAAAGGGTGGAGCCGGGATGGCTGGACATCAGATACGGCACCAGGTATTGCTCTTTTCCGTATTCCTTGCAGTAAAAGAAATACCGGTCGCGGAATGCTTCATATACGCTGAAATCGGGTTTCCCCATACAGCGCAGAACCGGCGAGGAACAATGCTCCGGGGCAACCTTTAGCTGTCCGGAAACATGGTCGCGCACCAGCTTTCGGAAAAAGGTCGGATCTTTGTCCAGCATCAGGTAATCAAAGCGGATACCGGAACGGATAAAGACCCGCCGGATGCCGGGAATTGCCTCGATTTCGCTGAGCAGACGTACATATTCGCTGTGGTCTACCTCCAGATTTTTGCACGGGGTAGGCGCCAGACACTTGCGCCCGGGACAGACACCGTGCGTCAGCTGCCGATGGCAGGAAGGTGCGCGGAAATTTGCCGTGGGACCGCCCACATCATGGATATACCCTTTGAAATCCGGCAATGTGGTCAGCAGCTTTGCCTCCCGGACAACGGACTCAATGCTGCGGGAGCGGACGGTTCTGCCCTGATGGAAGGCAAGCGCGCAGAAATTACAGGCGCCGAAGCATCCGCGGTTATGTGTCAGAGAGAAGCGCACCTCGTTGATTGCGGGAACGCCGCCGTCTGCTTCATAGCTCGGGTGATAATTGCGCATGTAGGGGAGCGCGTACACGCGGTCCAATTCCTCACGCTCCAGGGGCGGCATAGGCGGATTTTGTACCAGCATTCGTGTGCCGTAGCATTCGCAGATGGCTTTCCCGTTGACAGCGTCCTGATTGCGGTATTGAACCCCGAAGGCGCGTGCGTATTCCGCTTTGTCTTCCTTCAGTTTTTCATAGTCCAGTGTTTCCGCAATCGGATAGTGGACAGGATCCCCGGTTTTACACAGGTAGACCGTACCCCTGACGTCGCGGATTTTTCCGACCGGAACCCCGCGATCAAGCAGGGAGGCAATCCGCAGTAGGATATTCTCCCCCATGCCGTAAGTCAAAAGGTCGGCGCGGCTGTCCAAAAGCAGGGAACGGCGTACTTTCCCGTCCCAGTAATCGTAGTGCGCAAAGCGGCGCAGAGATGCCTCCAGCCCGCCTAGGATGATCGGAATGTCACCGTATGCCTCCCGGATTCTGTTGCAATAAACAATGCACGCGCGGTCGGGGCGCCTGCCGGGCTTTCCGCCGGGGGAATAGTAATCATAAGACCGTTTTTTCAGTGCGGTGGTATAGTGTGCCACCATGGAGTCAATATTGCCCGCCGAAACCAAAAAGCCCAGTCGCGGTCTGCCAAATGTGGTGAACGGCTCTGCGGAGTGCCAATCAGGCTGTGCAAGCATGGCGATCCGAAAACCGGCTGATTCCAGAACGCGGCTGATGATTGCCGCACCGAAGGAGGGGTGGTCCACATAGGCGTCGCCGCATACATAGACAAAATCCGGTGCATCCCATCCCCGTTCCTCCATTTCCGCCCGGTTGATCGGCAAAAATCCGTTTGTTTCGGTCATATCCTGTGCATCCTTTCTTTTTGCTGTTTTCTCTGCCTTCCAGTATACCATACTGTTTTCCGAAAAGCAACCCCGGCGAAATAAAAAAGAAAGATCCCCGCAGGCGGTACGGAAACCGTTCTGCGGGGCGCGGTTTATTGCCAGAGTGCTTTCATGAGATCGGGGTAGGCGGTATCGCAGATGTTCAGACAGCGCGCCATCATTTCAAAGCAGACTTCACCGCAGCTGCCTGCGCGGATGGCGGTGTCAACCTCCGCCTGCACCGTGCTGTCGCGCATGTCAAGGCAGAACTTTACAAAACGGTAGTGATTGTTCAGATCATTGACGGTGCGCAGGATGGTTTCCGTTTTTTGCGGTGGAACTTTGACAATGTCAAACACCCGGATGGAAAAGCTTTCCCCATCCTCGTCAAAAAAGAAATTCATCCGGATACTGCCCATATTATCTCCGCCGAAGGACACAGTCAGGCGGTCTTTCCCACCCTCGGTAGGCGTATCGGCAACGTATCTGACCCCCTTTTCATTCAATGCGGCAATGAACTCGTTGGTGGAATTCAGCATATATCATCACTCCTTCTTCTGTTGATATTCCATTATATAAGGATTGACGGAGCGGATAACACCGTTTTTTTGTTTTCACAGAATTGTTACATTTGCGTGCATGTCGAAGGACAAAAAAATATGAATATTATGTGAAAAATGGAACATTCCTGTTGACAGCGCACCTAAAATACGGTATAATACAGCCGTGGATCAGGGAGCCGTGCTTGGTTCCCGACCCGGATTCCGGAGGAATGTAAGAGATGATAGACCCGGCAGGTGCGTGTGTGGAAACCGAGTTGCCCCGTCTTTGCCCTATTGCGGGGAGGCGGTTCGTTTTCCGACACTCTCAGTGCCGTTTTTTCGTTTTTCTGCCGGAAATACAGGGAATGAACGAAGGGAGCAAACCGGATCATGTCTGAAAAAAAGATTTATGAAAGTCCATTGTGCAGTCGGTATGCATCGGAGAAAATGCTGTATATCTTTTCTCCCGATTTCAAGTTTTCTACCTGGCGCCGTCTTTGGTGCGCACTGGCGGAGAGCGAAAAGGAGCTTGGGCTGCCGATAACCGATGAACAGATTGCCGAAATGAAAGCGCATCTGACCGATATTGATTATGACCGCGCGGCATCTTATGAGGCCGCCCTGCGGCATGACGTCATGGCGCATCTGCGTACATACGGGGACGTCTGCCCGCATGCAAAGCCGATTATCCACCTGGGTGCGACCAGCTGTTATGTCGGGGACAATACGGACGTGATCTGTATGAAGGAAGGGCTTGATCAACTGCGGTGCCTGTTGTTGCGCGTGATTGCCGCCCTGTCCGAATTTGCGGACCGGTATAAAGATGTTCCGACCCTTGCTTATACGCATTTTCAGGCGGCACAGCCTACTACCATGGGAAAACGTGCTACGCTTTGGCTGCAGGATTTCCTGATGGATCTGGAGCGGTTGGAGTATGAGAGCGATCACCTGCGCCTTTTGGGCTGCAAGGGAACGACCGGGACAGGGGCAAGCTTTCTGGAACTGTTTGACGGTGACCATGAAAAGGTCCGCCTGCTTGAGGTGAAAATCGCGGAAAAGATGGGATTTGCGGGGTGCATGCCGGTTTCCGGGCAGACCTATTCCCGTAAGGTTGATGACTATGTGCTCCGCGTGCTGTCCGGCATCGCACAGAGCGCCTGCAAAATGGCAACGGATCTGCGCTTGCTGGCGCATATGAAGGAATTTGATGAGCCGTTTGAAAGGAAACAGGTCGGATCTTCCGCAATGGCATATAAGCGCAACCCGATGCGGTGTGAGCGGATTTGCTCGCTGGCACGGTTTGTCATCAACGACACGGGAAATGCCGCTTATACCGCGGCGACCCAGTGGTTGGAAAGAACGCTGGATGACTCCGCAAACCGCAGATTGTCGGTTTCCGAGGCATTCCTTGCCACGGACGCTATTTTGACCCTGGCACAGAATGTTATCTCGGAGGGCGTCATTTATCCGAAGGTGATGGAGAAGCACCTGCGGGAGGAACTGCCGTTTATGGCAAGTGAAAATATTCTGATGGATGCCGTCAAGCGCGGCGGAGACCGGCAGGAACTGCATGAGGTAATCCGTCAGTATGCGCAAAAGGCGGCTGCGGAGGTCAAGCTTCGCGGCGGAGACAATACGCTGTTGACAGACCTTGTCGCCGATCCCCGGTTCGGTTTGACGGAGGAAGGATTGGAACAGCTTTTGGATATCCGCAAGTTTGTCGGATGCGCACCGGAGCAGACCGAAGCGTTTTTGCAGACGTATGCTCTGCCGGTTTTGAAAAAAAATAAAAATATCATAGAAAATGTGCCGGACGAAGAAATCCGGGTATAGGAGGAGATCTTATGTTAACAGCAGTCGTAGGTATCAACTGGGGCGATGAGGGAAAGGGCAGAATGGTCGATTTGCTCAGCGCCGACTATCATACCGTTGTCCGTTACCAGGGCGGTAACAATGCGGGACATACGGTGGTGAATGAGCGCGGAAAATTCATTCTGAACCTGTTGCCGTCCGGAATTTTGCGTGCCGGAACCGTAAATGTCATGGGACCCGGTATGGTGATTGACCTGGAGCATCTGACACACGAGATTGCATCCCTGCGTGAGAAGGGAATCGAGGTAACGCCGGAAAATTTGGTGATCAGTGACCGTGCAACCATCTGCATGCCCTACCACAAAATGCTGGATATTCTGGAGGAGCGCCGCCTGGCGGACAAGAAGTTCGGTTCCACCCAGCGCGGAATCGCACCGGTTTATTCGGACAAGTATATGAAAAAGACCCTGCGCATGGGGGATCTTGCCCATCCCGAAGAGATGAAAGCGCACCTTGCCGATCTTTTGGAGTGGAAAAACCTGATTATCAACGGTGCTTACGGTCACGAGCCGGTTGCCTTGGAAGACATGTGCGCATGGCTGGATACATACGGAACCCCGTTCCTGCCTTTTATAAAAAATACAACTTCCTATCTGGGCAAAGTCGCCGCCGAAGGCGGACAGATCATGTTTGAGGCACAGCTGGGTGCTCTGCGTGACATTGATTTCGGTATTTTCCCGTATACTTCCTCTTCCTCCACCATTGCCGCATATGCGCCCATCGGCGCGGGAATCCCGGCACACCGCCTGGATAAGGTCATTGGTATTATGAAGGCGTACTCCAGTTGCGTCGGAGAGGGACCGTTTACCTGCGAAATGTTCGGAGACGAGGCGGAAGCGCTGCGTCAGGCAGGCGGCGAATACGGAGCCGCAACCGGCAGACCGCGCCGTGTGGGCGGTTTTGACGTGGTTGCCTCCCGTTACGGTGTCAAAATTCAGGGCGCGGATGAGATTGCTCTGACCAAGCTGGATGTGCTGTCTTACCTGGATAAGATTCCTGTCTGCGTTGCCTACGAAATTGACGGTAAGCGGGTGGAAGAATTCCCCGCAGGACCTGCGCTCATGCGTGCAAAGCCGATCTATGAGTATGTGGACGGCTGGCACTGCGATATTTCCAATTGCCGTTCCTTTGATGCACTGCCCGCAGCGGCGTGCGTGTATATTGAGTACCTGGCACAGACAACCGGCGCAAACATCAAGTATGTTTCGGTCGGTGCGGACAGAGACGCTTATTTTGTTCTGTAAAAGTCGTAAAATCCGGAAAAAACCGATGCCCTGTATTTCGATACGGGGCATTTTTGAAAGAGAGAAACTGCAATGCCCATAGAGATACGTACCTGTATTGACTTTTTGCATACGGTCGAGAAACTGAAATGCCGCACACGCCATTCCTTTACCACCAACGGGCGGCAGGAGAGCGTGGCGGATCACACCTGTCGGTTGGCACTGATGGCGTTGCTGTGTGCGGACAATTACCCGGAACTGGATATGAACCGTGTCATCCGCATGTGCCTTGTGCATGATTTGGGTGAGGCGGTGACCGGGGATATTCCGTCGTTTGAGAAAACGGATGCAGATGAGCGGACCGAACGGGAAGCGATTGCGGATTTGCTCGGTGCTCTGCCCGAGCCGACGAGAAGTGACTGGCAGGCATTGTTTGCCGAGATGGAGGCGAGAACCACACCGGAGGCAAAGCTGTGGAAAGCACTGGATAACATGGAAGCGGTGCTCTCGCACAACGAGGCGGATCTTTCAACATGGATTCCGTTGGAATATTCATTGAACCTGACTTACGGGGAGGAGAATGCCGCCTTCTCTCCTTTTACCGCCGCATTGCGGCAGGAACTGCGTGCAGATACGGAAAGAAAGCTGGATGCGGTAAGCAAGCGTGCTGACGCAGACGGATGTTCTGACACTGGAGCAACTTGAAAACCTCATCTTGACAAGCGGAGAATAATCCGCTATAATAAAGACGTTGGAGTTTGTGTATCGAAGGAGGGAGTAGGGTGCGTATTTTGCAGGAGGCGGAGTTTCGGAAGTCGATCAAGGGAATGGAAACGGTGCCCGGCGCGCACTTTTATCTCTTTTTCGGCGATGAGGACTATACCAAACTGGCGGATACCAATGCGGTTGTGCAGGCGGTTTGCCCGGATCCGTCCGTCAGAATGTTCAACGAAACCAGAATGGATGCACTGAACTACACGCCGGAGAAACTGATGGATGCAGTGATGATGCAACCTGTGATGGCAGAGCACAGACTTGTGATCCTGTCCGGGATTTACCTTTCTGCCATGAAGGAGGAGGAGCTGCGCGCGTTGCTCTCAGTGCTTTCGCAACTGCCCGATTACGACTATACGGTTTTTATCCTGTCCGTTCCCGCCGATGGAATGGATGCCGGTGTGATGCCGACTGCTGCTTCGCCGCGCACGGAGCCGCGCCCCTCGGCATTGCTTTCCCGTTTTGCGGAGTACTTGACCCCGGTGCTGTTTGCACGTAATTCGCCGGCGCAGCTGGCATCCTGGGTACAAAGACATTTCCGTAGCGGCGGCGTGCAGGCGTCCCCGGATTTTTGCCGGGAGATGGTGCGCTATTGCGGCAGTGATATGTTCCGTCTTTCGTCTGAAATCCATAAGCTGACCGCCTATGTCCGTGCAGCCGGCAGAGAACAGGCGACGCCTGAAGATCTGCACACGGTTGCGGTGGAGGGCACCGAGTTCGGCGCATTTGATTTTTCCAATGCCGTGATGGCGGGAAATACGGATGCCGCGTTCCGTGTCCTTGAAGAAATGAAGGTGCGCAGAGCGGACCCTGTTGTGGTATTTGGGGAAGTTTCCAGAATCTTTTGCGACGCACTGTCTGTGCGGTTGCTTTCGGACCGGGGGCTTTCCGCAAATGAGATCGCCGCGTCGCTCAAGTGGAAAAATGCGGGACGTGTTGCGGTTGTTCAAAGAAGCACGGTACGCATGCCGACAGAGCGCCTGCTGACTGCCGTGCGGGTTTGTGCAGACGCCGATTTGACGGTAAAAATGGGCGGAAAAGACTACGCTGCCCTGGAACAACTCCTGTGCTCACTGTGATTTCCACGAGTTTTCCACATTCTCCACAGAGTTTTCCACAGTTTCCCACAGGAATTTTCCCCACATTCCCACAGACTTTTCCACATGAGGTGGAAAGCAGAAATATCATTGTTGCACAAAAACATATATCTAAATTTGTGCAAAAGCTCCATATAACCGTTTCCCGTTTTCAAAAACTCTGTCTGCTTTCCCTCTTGTTTTTTGGACAGAAACGGTGTATAATGGTAATTGTGAAAGAAGAAATAAGAAAGCGCACCGGGCAGTCAGGAAGGCTTGCCATGAGATGCGGTGCAGAAGGAGGAATGATGATGACATTTTATGTAAAACTGAATGAGATCAACGATGTGTACAAACTGGTGGAAACACTGCTGGCGTTTAACGGAGAGGTAGATATGACCTCCGGTCGTTACACGGTAGACGGACGTTCCATCCTGGGTATCTTCAGCCTGGATTTGCGTAAGCCGGTCAAAGTTACCCTGCACAAAGGGCAGGGCGAAGATGCCGATAAAGGCATGGACGCGCTGATGGAAAAGCTGAAGCCGTTTTTGTGCGATCCCGAATAATCCCACCCGCCGGTCGTTGAGACCGACAAAAAGCAGACAGATGATGTTCCCGCCGCCGGTGTAACGCCGGTCGGCGGGGTTTCGGTCGGCGGGTTTTTAGTGTCATTGTTTTGTGTCGTCAGGTGGAAGGATCCCGTCTTCGATTTTGTGGTTCTTAAAATAGAAAAGCCGGTCCCTCTTTCCGATTGTCCGCAAAACGCGGCAGGGGTTGCCCACGGCGACCACACTGTCCGGCAGATCGTGCGTGACCAAGCTTCCCGCGCCGACAACGGTATTGTCGCCGATACAGATGCCGGGCAGAACAATGACGCCTGCCCCAACCAGCAGTTTTTGCCGATATGAACCGGAGCATTGTACTGATATGCCTGCTCACGCAGAACGGGAAGGATCGGATGCCCCGCCGTGGCGATGGTTACGTTGGAACCGAACATGGTGTGATCTCAGACGTAAATATGCGTATCATCCACAAGTGTCAGATTGAAGTTTGCGTAGATCTGATTTCCGAAATGCACATGTTTGCCACCCCAATTGGCATGAAAGGGCGGTTCGATGTAGCAGTCGCTGCCGATTTCCGCAAACATTGTGCGCAACAGCTCCTGCCGCCTGTCCTGTTCGGTCGGTTGGGTTGCGCTGAATGTATAGAGCCGATCAAGGCAAAGAAGCTGCTCTGCCGCAATTTCCGGATCGTTTGCAGGTAGAGCTCTTCCGTGTGCATTTTATCCTTCATATTCATTTTTTGTCCTCCTTTTTGCCGTTGGGTGTGATCCCGGCTTTGGGCTCCGTTCCGGCGTTGTCCCCAGTATATCGCATACGTAGATGGTTTGCAAGAAAGAAATATGCGCGAAAAATAAAAAATTTGCGCCAAAGGGGTTGACAAATGAGAAAAACGGAGTATAATAACATGCATAAAGGCAATGGCGTCCGGGAAGAAGGCTTCTCTGACGCCGTTTTTGTATGCCGGAATAAAAAATATGGGGCAAAGGTGTCCTTGCATGGGTGGATTTTCCGCCGCGCAGGGAAACTGCCCCGTATTTTTGTTTGCGGTAATCGGCAAAGAAAAAGAGCAGAAAAAGAGAGGAAAAGGCAATGAATAACACGGTATCGGATTATTTCGGCAGTCTTGTTTTTGATGACAGAGTGATGAAGGCAACCCTTTCGGCGGACATTTACAATTCACTCAAAAAAACCATTGACGAAGGTGCGCGTCTGGACAATGAGGTAGCCAATGCGGTTGCGGTGGCGATGAAGGATTGGGCAGTTGCGCACGGCGCGACACATTTTACCCACTGGTTTCAGCCACTGACCGGCGTTACGGCGGAAAAGCATGACGCGTTTATTACACCGGCGCCGGACGGCAGGGTGATTATGGAATTTTCCGGGAAGGAACTGATCAAGGGTGAGCCGGATGCCTCCTCTTTCCCGTCCGGGGGGTTGCGCGCAACCTTTGAAGCGCGCGGCTATACCGCATGGGACCCCACATCCTATGCATTCATCAAAGACAAATGCCTGTGCATTCCCACTGCTTTCTGCTCTTACGGAGGAGAGGCGCTGGATAAAAAAACACCGCTTCTCCGTTCGATGGAAGCACTGAGCAAGCAGGCAGTGCGGATTCTGCGCCTGTTCGGTAATACGGCGGTGAAATGTGTCCGTACAAGCGTCGGACCGGAACAGGAGTATTTTCTGGTGGACCGCGAAATGTACGAAAAGCGCAAGGATCTGATCTATACGGGGCGCACCCTGTTTGGCGCAAAGCCTCCCAAGGGACAGGAATTGGATGATCATTATTTCGGCGTTATCAAACCCCGTGTGGCGGCATATATGGCAGAGCTGAACGAGGAATTGTGGAAGCTGGGGATTCTTGCCAAGACGGAACACAATGAAGTGGCGCCGGCACAGCACGAATTGGCACCGATTTATACGACAACCAATATTGCCACTGACCACAACCAACTCACGATGGAAATCATGCAAAAAGTCGCTCTGAAGCACGGTTTGGTCTGCCTTCTGCACGAAAAGCCCTTTGCGGGAGTCAACGGCAGCGGAAAGCATAATAACTGGTCCATGGCAACCGATACCGGTGTCAATCTGCTGACGCCGGGAGAAACACCGTACGAAAATGCACAGTTCCTTCTGTTCCTGTGCGCCGTAATCAAAGCGGTCGATGATTATGCGG
>FR890559.1:0-15442 GCA_000433415.1 Clostridium sp. CAG:448 | reverse complement strand
CTGCCGGAAACGACCATCGTCTTGGTGCCAACGAGGCGCCGCCTGCGGTTGTTTCTATGTTCCTTGGGGACGAGCTGACCGCAGTTCTGGATGCCATCGAAAAGGATGCCCCCTACAACGCGGCGGAGAAAACCGTTCTGAAGCTGGGTGTGCATGTGTTGCCGCGCTTCCTGCGCGATACGACAGACCGTAACCGTACATCGCCGTTTGCCTTTACCGGCAATAAATTTGAATTCCGGATGTTGGGTTCCTCCAACAGCATTGCCTGTGCCAACATCATGCTGAATGCCGCCGTGGCGGAATCCCTGCGGATTTATGCCGATCGTCTGGAAGGCGCACAGGATTTCGAGTCGGCACTGCATGACCTGATCCGTGAAACCGTCAAGGTCCATAAGCGTATCATTTTCAACGGAAACGGGTATGACGAAGCGTGGATCCGAGAGGCAACCGAGAAGCGCGGATTGCATAACCTGCGTACAACGCCGGACGCACTGCCTGCACTGCTGGAAAAGAAGAACATGGAGATGCTGATTTCCCACAAGGTATATACAGAGGCGGAATTGCGCTCCCGCTACGAGATTACGTTGGAAAATTACTGCAAGACCGTTGAAATTGAAGCGCTGACCATGGTTGACATGGCAAAGAAAGAGATTTTGCCCGCAGTAGTGGCGTATACAAAGGAGCTTGCGGATACCTATATTGCCAAGGCGTCCGTGTTGCCCACGCTTGCCGGAAAGTATGAAAAGGACACCATTTCATCGCTTTCTATGCTGAGTGATGAAATTGATACTGCCGTGACAGACCTGGAAATGGCGGTGACGGCATGCAAGCTGATTGACGATATGATGGAAGCGTCTCACATGATCCGGGATGTGATTTTGCAGAAAATGGCGGTTTTGCGGGTTGCCTGCGATCAGGCGGAAACCATGACGGCAGAGAAGTACTGGCCGTTCCCGACCTACGGAAAACTGCTCTTTGGGGTCAAGTAAATGTGCTCGATCATTGGTTATTGCGGCGTTTGTTCCGATTTTCGGGCATTTCTTGCGGGCTTTGATGCAACGGTTTCACGCGGACCGGATGATACAAAAATTGTGGACACGGGCAGAGGGCTTCTGGGTTTTCATCGGTTGGCGATTATGGGATTGACTCCCGAGGGAATGCAGCCCTTTCAGTTGCAGAACAGCTACCTGGTGTGCAACGGTGAAATCTACGGTTTTGAAAAAATAAGGGATCAGCTTCGGGGTCAATACTCCTTCCGGAGCGATTCCGACTGTGAGATTCTTCTCCCCATGTACCGTGTGTACGGAACCCGGATGTTTGAACTTTTGGATGCCGAATTTGCCATGATCTTATATGACGGAGAAAGTGACAGCTATATTGCCGCACGGGACCCAATCGGCATCCGCCCGCTCTATTACGGGACCGACAGCAACGGTGTAACTGTGTTTGCCAGTGAGCCGAAAAATCTGGTGGGAATTTGCAGTCATATTCTGCCGTTCCCGCCGGGGCATTACTGGAAGGACGGAACGTTTCACTGTTATTGCGATATTGCCTATGTGGAAAAGGTTTGCATGGATGATATCGAAACCGTGTGCGGAAATATACGCGAAAAACTGATTGACGGTGTGGAAAAACGGTTGGTTGCAGATGCGAAAGTCGGGTTTTTGCTTTCGGGTGGATTGGACTCTTCTCTGGTGTGCGCCATCGCCGCGCGGCGTTCAGAAAGGCCGATCAGAACATTTGCCATCGGAATGCAGAAGGATGCGATTGATCTGAAATATGCCCGCCGTGTGGCGGAGTGGATTGGCAGTGACCACACCGAGGTGATGATGACAAGGGAAGAGGTGCTGGATTCTCTGGAACAGGTCGTTGCGCTTTTGGGAACCTATGACATTACCACAATCCGCGCCAGCATGGGAATGTACCTGCTTTGCCGGTGGATTCATCGGAACACGGATATCCGCGTGCTTCTGACAGGTGAAATTTCAGACGAACTGTTCGGGTATAAATATACCGATTTTGCTCCGGACGCCGCCGCATTTCAGGCAGAATCCGTCAAACGGATCAGAGAATTGCATATGTACGATGTCCTGCGGGCGGATCGCTGTATTTCGGTCAATTCTCTGGAAGCGAGGGTACCGTTCGGGGATCTGGATTTTGTCCGCTACGTGATGTGTGTCGATCCGGAGAAAAAGCGTAACCGTTACGGAATGGGAAAATATCTGTTGCGGCATGCGTTTGACCGGGAGGATTATTTACCGCAGGAGATTCTGTGGCGGGAAAAGGCGGCATTCTCCGATGCGGTGGGGCATTCTATGGTAGATGACCTCAAAGCGTATGCCGAAACCCTCTACACACAGGAGGAATATGAGGAAAAGCGTCGCCGTTATCCGCATGCAATGCCGTTTACCAAAGAGTCCCTTTTGTATAGGGAACTGTTTGAAAAATACTACCCCGGTCAGTCCGATATGATTGCCGGCTTTTGGATGCCGAACCGTTCATTTGCCGGTTGTGATGTGGATGACCCTTCCGCCCGCGTTCTTTCCAATTACGGTAAGAGCGGGGTGTGAATTGATTTGTGCTCTTTTGCGTATGCCCACGCCCGGTTGCTCTTTTCCCGGGCGGGGCTCTGTTCTTTTTTTGTCGGAGGTTGTCGTTTCTGCATATAATGGGGATGGAGGTCGCGCATGATTGCGGCTTCCTGAAAACCGAAAGGAGAAGAGAGATGGCAACCTTTTACAATCAGGCAACACTGTCCTATAACGGGATCAGTACCACATCCAATATTGCCACCGGGGAACTGGTGGATATTCTTTCCGTCACCAAAACGCCGCTGCTGCAGGTCTATACGCAGGGCGGGAGCGTGGTTTATGCGATCAGCCTGGTGAATTCCGGCACAGCGCCGCTGACCGGGTTGACCGTTACGGATAACCTTGGCGCGTATACAATCGGCGCAGGAACGGCAGTTCCGTTAACCTACCGGGACGGGTCTGTGCAGTACTATGTCAACGGTATTTTGCAGGCGGCACCCGCCATCGGGTCTACGTCACCCCTGACATTGAACGGTATCAGCGTTCCTGCCAACGGGAATGCTATTTTGCTTTATGAAACACTGGTGAACCAGTACGCACCGCTTGCCGACGGTGCGCAGATCGAAAATACCGTTACCGTCAGCGGCGGCGGAATCAATACGCCCGTGACGGCGGAGGCGACGGTTCGCGTCGATACGGAGCCGTTGCTTGGAATCACAAAATCGCTTTCCCCCGCGACCGTCAGCGAAAACGGACAGATCACTTATACCTTTTTGATTGAAAACCGCGGAAACACGGCGGCGGATGCGTCGGATCAGGTCAGCGTGGCAGATACCTTTTTGCCGGTTCTGAAATCGATTGCGGTCACTTTCAACGGCGCGGTCTGGACCGCAGGCACACAGTACAATTATGACAGTACGACCGGTGTATTTGTCAGTGTTCCGGGGCAGATTACCGTTCCTGCCGCCACCTATGCGCAGAATTCGACCACCGGTGAGTGGGTTGTAACCCCAGGCACCAGCACATTGACGATTACCGGTACCATCTGAACCACGCACTTGTTTTCTGACCGGTAAATAAGAGCGGGGCCGTACAGCTCTGAAAAGAATTGTACGATCCCCTCGGAAATCGGTTGCAAGAAAGGCAGATTTGTGGTATAATAGCAATGATTGGGCGCTTGTACAAGGATACGTGCCGACCAGGTGCGCGGAGGCCTTTTGTACACGCCGTAAAAAAGAAACCGGATGTATGAAAAGTAAGGGTGCCGGGAAAGGAACAAAATATGCTGGAATTGATTAGAGTTGCTGCTGCGGTTCCTGCCGTTACGGTGGGAAATGTCCGTGAAAACGTCGGGCAGATCATTGCCAAAGCAGAAGAGGCAGACAAAAAACAGGTACAATTGACTGTGTTTCCGGAATTGGCATTGACCGGATACACTTGCGCGGATCTGTTCTTTCAGAAGACACTTTTGGAGGAGACCCTGCAGGGATTGCGGCAGTTGCTCCTGGCAAGCAGAAACCTGCGGACGGTTCTGGCGGTCGGTTTGCCGCTTGCCGTTGAGGGAAAGCTGTATAACTGTGCCGCGATTTTGCAGGGCGGGAGACTTTATGGAGTGGTTCCGAAAACGTATATTCCGAATTACAACGAGTTTTACGAGGCGCGTTGGTTTACGTCCGGGACGGAATTGCCCTGTACGGAGTTGTCCGTTGCCCGGATGCAGCTGGAAGAGATACAGGCAGAACCGGTACCGATCGGACGGGATCTGATTTTTGACACCGGTATTTTCCGGTTTTCCGCTGAAATCTGTGAGGATCTGTGGGCAACCGTACCGCAGAGCAGCTTGCTTGCATTGCACGGGGCAGAGGTGCTTGTGAATCTTTCTGCAAGCAATGAAACGATCGGTAAACGCCGTTATCGCCGCAACATGGTTCAACAGCAGTCTGCCGCGCAAATGAGCGCGTATGTGTACGTTTCCGCGGGATGCACGGAGTCTACCACCGACCTGATCTTTTCGGGTCACAGCATGGTCAGCGAGGGGGGCAGGGTGCTCGCCGAAAATGCAAAGAATATTGACGGGGACTATCTGCTCTGCAGTGATATTGATTTGGGCAGAATTCGCGCCAATCGTCTCAAGGTCAAGACCTATGCGCAGAGTACAGCCGTTTTCTCCGGGGTATTGCCCTGCAGAACCGTGTGTGTGCCATGTGCACCCTCTCCGGAGGACCTGGCATTTTACCGTGTCAATAAGCTACCTTTCGTGCCGAGTGAGAGGCGCGACCGTGCCGAGCGGTGCATGAGCATTTTTGAAATGCAGGTGATGGGGCTTAAAAAGCGGATGGACATTACCCACGCGCGCCCTGTTATCGGTATTTCCGGCGGATTGGATTCAACGCTTGCCCTGCTGGTCAGTGCCGAGGCGGCCCGTCGTGCGGGGAGACCGTTGACCGACGTGGTCGGGATTACCATGCCGTGCTTTGGCACCACTGACCGCACCTATCGCAACGCATGGGAATTGATGCGCAGTCTCGGCATTACCGCGGTGGAAATTCCGATCGCGGGAGCGGTTGAGAAGCATTTTGCCGATATCGGTCAGGACAGGTATCAGTATGATCTTACCTTTGAAAATGCCCAGGCACGTGAGCGCACACAGGTGCTGATGGATTATGCCGGAAAAATCGGCGGACTGGTAGTGGGAACCGGGGACCTGAGTGAATTGGCGCTTGGATGGTGCACGTACAATGCCGATCATATGAGTATGTATGGGGTCAATGCCGGTGTGCCCAAAACGCTGGTGCGTTGGATGATCGACAGTATTATGCAGAATGATATTTTCCAAAACAGCAGTGCCGTCCTGCGGGACATTCTGGATACGCCGATCAGCCCGGAGTTGTTGCCTCCCGACGAAAAGGGGGAGATCGCACAGCAGACCGAGGAAATTGTCGGACCCTACGCATTGCACGATTTCTTCCTTTACTACACGGTTCGTTTCGGCTTTACACCGGAAAAAGTGTACGCGTTGGCGACCCGCGCTTTCACGGATGATTTTGACGGGGCAACGGTGAAAAAGTGGCTGCTGAATTTTTACCGCCGGTTCTTTACGCAGCAGTTCAAGCGTAGCTGCCTGCCGGACGGCGTTAAAATCGGATCGATCTGCCTCTCTCCCCGCGGCGATTGGCGCATGCCCAGTGATGCTTCTGCCGCTCTCTGGATTGCCCGTGCCGAACAGCTATAATGATGAAATGAATATATGTGGGCTGCGTCGGCACAGTGTGCCTGATACAGCCCTTTTTGATGGGTCGTGATTCTTGCAGTTTCGTAGCCGGGGCAGAGCACTTTGATTTCCCAAATTCCGAATGTGTGAACGTATGCCCAGATTTTTCCTGTCCGTGCAGAGGCGTTTGCATGGATAAAACATCCCGCGCACACAAATAATAGCAGTGTGTTCAAAAGACCTGCGAAAGAGACGAAAACAGCTTCGGTTTGCAGAAGAATACGGAAACGTACTGCACAGTCGCATCCATGCGGCGAGGAGCGGACGTCGGCGAGCAGGAGGGAAGAAGGAGAATGAAATATGAAGGCTACAGGAATTGTCAGAAGAATCGACGAACTCGGACGAATTGTGATTCCCAAGGAGATTCGTCGCACCATGCGTATTCGCGAGGGCGACCCGGCACAGACAACATTGACACCCACCCTACGATTTGTGTATGCTTTGATGGATTTGTCCAAAAGAATCGGACTGGATTGAGCGCAAATACATAGAAAAACAGCCCCGGTGCCGCCCTGTGGAGATCGGCACTGGGACTGTGTAGAGAGCGGAACCTCTGCCCGGATATCTAATTCCGTTTTTGCTCCGCATATATTGCAATACTTTAATTTTTTTTTTTTTTTAAAAACTATGTCTTTTTTTCTATTGACAAATATATGATAAGATAATTAACGATGTCGGAAAATGTAGTTTCTTGAATGTTTGATATATATGGCTGCGGTAGTTTCCAAACACGCGGGATCTTTGTCAGAGCCGATTTGCAGTCTGACCGATATTTTTTAACAGGAGATTTGTATATGGAATGTATGCACTGTGGAGGTGAACTAACATATGACGAACTTAAGAAAGAGTTTTCATGTGAACACTGCGACAGCAAGTTTTCGAAAGAAGAATATGAACAATACCTCCAAAATAAAGATCGCGTAATAAAAGATACTGTTAATGAGTGTCGTGAATGGAAAAGAAGGCTGGATGCCCAGGAAAAAGCGAAGAGCGACAGAATCATTGCCGAAGAAAATCTGAAGGTGAAAGAACAGGAAGCCGAGATAGAGCGCAAAAATACCTTGGCAAATGCGACAGCAGAAGCAATCAAGATTCAGGCGAGAAAATCGCCCGGTGTCGATATTGTCGGAATGACTGAAAATATGAAGGAGGCTTTTTGGGGGGCGGACGTAAAATCGTCTCTGAACCTTGCAAACAGCATTCTTGAACACGATGCGGATAATCTTACGGCAAAATTTGTTGTCGGTTTCGGCGATATGGTTTTGAATAAGAAATTTTCAAAGCTGGACTCCTTTATGTCCGGATTGCCGGGCGTCCGTATTGACAATGAGACCATCGGGGAACTGATTGCCTATATGAAAGCTGTTTATCCGAGGGTAATGCCTTATGAAAATCAGGTGTTGTCTTTTCTGTACAATAACAGACAAACCCCTGTCCAAACCAGGGAGTATGTTGATTCGATCTCGCCGAACTTTATCGCGAAAAGGGCCGATCATAGCTTTATGACAGGCGAGATGGCGGAAACATACAGAAAACTTGCCGCATATTGCAGTATACCCAAAACCTGCTATGCGCTGATAGGTGCGATCCAAAATAACCCCGAGAGTCCGCTTAAAAACGGCAAATATTATGCCAAAACCATCAACAGAAAATTTTATGATGAGTATATCTTAAAGGTCCAGGCGATTGTATCTGAGATGGAAAATGAGTCGTATCGGATAAAGTTTTCCGATGGGCTGTCCAAATTGGTACAAGAATACAAAAGCGCAACCAAAATTTAGTTACCAAATTTTTTATATACTAAGGAGGAATGGGCTATGGCAGATGAATTAAGCTCGGCGTTAAATCAACTTTCGAAACAGATTGCAACGGTTAATTCAAATGTTGTCTTGACTAACACGAACATTTTGGTGGCACAAGGTCAAATCGTAATCACTCAAAAAGAGGTCGAGGTGAACCGCCAGCGTATCGCAGAGCTTCAACGCTACGTTGCGCAATTCAGAAAAGAGCAGCAAAAGCTCGCGGCATTGCAGCGCGCCATTACCGAAATCGTCAGAGTCAACCAGGATTATGCGAAGATGTTTGGCAAATATGAAGAGGTCAGAAATAATATGCTTGGTATTCTTCAGTCTACGTCAAAGAATCTCGTGAAAACAGAAACAATCAACCGCATCGCAGAAGAACTTCTCCTTGCAACGCCAGGTTATTGGTTGTCTCCCTGTGTTGTTGCCCTTTCTGCATGGATATCGGGAGATTCCGCGCTCGTACAAAGAGCACTTGATGAGGCACTTGCAAGAAATGCCGACAATACGGCACCTCTTATGGCGTTGGTGTGCAGAAGGAATAAGCGTATTGAGGCAAGTAATGCTTGGCTTATGTTCTACCTGAAGAGACAGTCCGCAAATAAAATCTCAAGAGGACTTATGCTGTTTATCAATGCATATGTCAACGGATTGTTCGGTGCTCCCGACAGCCGTGTTGATGATATCGTCAACTATTGGATCGAGGATCTTGCCGGAGGTGGTGACGGAAATAGTGCACAATTCAAGGATTTTGAATCCCGTCAGAAAGAAAATTGGAAGAAAAATTTCATTGCGACAAAGGATGGTAACGTACGACCGATGGCGGAGTCTATTCCCAATCTTTTGAAATTTTCTAAAGATGATCTCAGTACGGTATGTGAATACATAGACCGTCAGAATACAACGCCCATTATCAGCAATTACTTTGATAAGATTATCAATTTTGTGATAGATGACAAAGAGCGGGACGAAATCGGCCATGCACTTGACGAATATCTGATGAATCTTGCAAGTGACGTTGACCCTGAGGAGGTTTCGCTCAAGCAAGAAAGAGACTACTACTTGCTCGTAAAGAAGTATGAGGGAGATGAGGTTCTCGCAAAGAAACAAATCGAGCGCGAGAGGGAAAAAAGAGAAAAATATTTAAGACCTGTCAATTTTATGGATCTTCTTGAAGAATCTGTAGCCGGATACAACGATGAGGGTACCAAGAACGAGTCGGAACGTAGAATCGCCGTCAAATTCACTAAAAAGTATATACAGGGTGGATATGACGAATTTATAGACGAATCAAAGGTCGCGTACCCCAACAAAGTTTCCGCTACAGTTTGTGACATCAAATCCGACGTTAAAGGTCGGGATGAGCAGACTTCTTTCATCCAAAAGATCAAAGATAAATTCGAGCAACAGAAGGCAGTTGAACTTGCAGCAATTAAACCCGGTGCAATGTTTATTCTTGGAATTATAATGCTGGCTGCAGGTCTTATATTTAGTGTAGTGCTTGCTATATCAAAGAATGGGGTTGCCGTCGTTACTGTAGGTGTCGCTGTTGCAGGATTGGTTATGATGGTTTTGGCGAAAAAGAAAGAAAAAGAAAGAAAAAATGCTGTCATCAAAACGTATGATGATTTGATTGCATCAGGTACAAAAATCGTAATAGCGTTGACCAATGAATTTGAGTTGCTCTCTGCAGCAATAGCAAAGGTATCGAATGTTGAAAAGCTTAACATTATGACGAGAATTTAAGGGGGAAACAGATCATGAGCGAAGAAGTAAAAAAAACCAATAACAATTCCGAGACCGATGGGAACACCGAAGTTGAAGAGTTTGATTTTGATGGCGATTTTTCAATCGATACAGATACTGCTGATACTGAGCTCGTCGATGATGATACCGAATTGTTGTCGTCAAAGATGGATCTTGAAGCGTTTGCCGGATGCTTCAGCGAGAATTTTGAAGCGTGGCCTCCCGTTGATATGAAGGTTGAACCGCTTTCCTGCTTTATCAAAATCAAAAAGGCAAAATAACGTTGGGTATTAAATCTCAGACAGGGCAAAGAATCAAGTCTGTATTACTGGCAGACTCATTCGTTGCTCTGTTTGGTTTTCAAAAAGGATGGAAAAAATGAGTCAGTTAGTTAAATGTCCTAATTGTGGGGGAGAACTCGTCGACTATAACGGATCGCGCCTTTGTACATTTTGCGACTGTAGTTTTACTCCTGATGGAAAAAGAAATACCATTGTGGCTACCAAAAAGTCCGCCAACTCGCCTGCCGAAATTGGTGTAGACGTGTACGAGAAAAACATAAGCGGTGTTATTGAAATACGGTGGCATAACAGCAAGGTTGCTTGCTCCGGATCGGGCTTTATCGTTAATTCTAGTGGCTATGCTGTTACAAATACACACGTTGTTACCGATAACTGCGCGGCGGTCAATACACTTGAAGTTAATGACCGGAGACGGATTTACCACAACCGGACACGTTGTGGCGCTTGGTGACAAACAAGGCGGATTCGGAAACGGCATCGATCTTGCCATAATAAAATTGGACAAATTGCCAAGTAAGGTCAATTCGTTATCGTTTGCCGATTTTGAGAAGGTGAAGATCGGTCAAAGCGTGTACGTAATAGGTAATTCTCTCGGATACGGTTCTTGTATAACAAGTGGTATCGTCAGCGATAAATCCCGAGTGGTGAACGGAAGCTCTCTCTTAATGACCGATTGTGCTGTCAACAGCGGTAACTCAGGTGGTCCGATGTTTAATTCGGACGGAAAAATAATCGGTGTTATTGTTTCCGGAATCACCAAAGCAGAAGGGATGAATTTTGCCATTAAAGGTGACGATGTGCGCAATTGGGTGACAAAAAACGGTGTAGAGGTGCATTAAAGAAGGAGAGATAGTATGGGAATATTCAGTAACCTTTTCAAAAAAAGAGATACTTCCAATTGGGGTGACGAAACAAAACTGAACACGGGCGGGTTTAATGTTATCAAATATGAGGGAGACGATTCCTCGATTATACAGAAACATCCGGTCGTTGATTTCAATAACAGCTCCTTGCTTATTGTCCATGAAGGTCAAGAGGCTCTTTTCCTTTATGACGGAGAATTTCAGGATAAATTTGGTCCGGGTCAGTATGTTCTTGAAACCGAAACCATTGCGGGTGGAGAAGCCCTGAACGAAAGATTTACAAACGGTGTAAATAAGAATCACGCAGAGGTGTATTTCGTCAATATGACAACCCAGATGGGCATCAAATGGGGTACGCCCGACAGAATATCGTTCAGAGAACCGACATACGGTTTTCTAACATCAATCGGTGCTTCGGGTGAATTTCATATTGCGGTTTCCGATTCGGTAAAAATGCTGAGAACAATGGTCGGAACAATGTCCGGAATAGATTGGGGAGGCGATAGTTCCTCGTTTACCTTATCTCTCAAACAGAGATTCAAATCCGACATTATAACCCAGGTGAAGTCAAATTTCGCACGGACACTCGTGGAGAATTCCCTTGAAATGTTTACGCTCGACGCACAGCTTGATACGTTTTCAAAATTGCTGGGCGAAAAGATCAGCCCGATATTTGAGAAATACGGTGTACGGGTCGTTGCATTCAATGTAAATACAATATCGTTACCGGAGGATCAGCCCGAATTTATCAGAGTCAAAGAACTTGCGAACATGGGACTTACGATGGCTGAAGAAGCCAATAAAGCAAGGTTTATTTCCTCCAAAGTTCAAACTGCACAGGCAGAACAAAATTTGCGTGCCGTCAACGCAACTACCGAGGCAATGGAACGCGAAATAAAATCACGCGGTGAAGCGGCAGAAATCAGCAACGTCGGCATGGCACAGGCAGAGGTTATGCGCGCAAAAGGATACAGTCGTAAAGATGAAATTGACGCCGATGTTGCAAAGTCTTTTGCAGCAGGACTCGGTCAGTTCGGAGCAAACTCCGGCGGCGGAAGCGGCGGAGCGGGAGGAAGCGGTATTGCGTCCGATATGATGCAGATGATGATGGGAATGAAGGTCGCAGGTATGATGACCGACAAAATGGATTCTGCATTGGGAGCAAACCAAACAGCGCCTCAGGCAAATACCAACAACGGATCTGCGACGGATCCGAATACCTGGCAATGCTCGTGCGGAACTGTAAATACCGGAAAATTCTGCCCCAATTGCGGAAAAACAAAAACCGAGCCGGCTGAAAAGTGGACCTGCTCATGCGGAACAACAAATGAAGGAAAATTCTGTATGAATTGCGGAAAGGCAAAGCCTGAGGCATGGACTTGCGCATGCGGAACATCCAACACAGGTAGTTTCTGTCAAAACTGCGGAAAGGTAAAACCTGAGCCATCAGTATCGTGGACGTGCACTTGCGGGGCTTCTAATACAGGGAAATTCTGCCAGAATTGCGGGAAAACAAAACCTGAGGAGGAATAATGAATATGAATGGAAAAAGATTAGCTTTGGCGGTCGTTCGATTACTCGCTGTTGTTTTGGTTATTCAGTTGGCGGTATATCTTTTGGTTGGATTATTGGTCGGCGGAGACAGACTCGGAGTCGGTTTCTTTATGTTCATCGGCGAATTCGTGATCTTCGGAGGACTGACGCTTTACGTGCTTTATTCGGGATCTTTGAAGAGAGGCGGAAAGAATGTATATCTTGAATATTCGCTATTTGTTCCCGCTTATTTAGGCGTTGTAACATCCATAATCCTTTCGTGGACTTCGTATATTATCGCTATTCCGATCGTTTCGATTATTGCGGCATCAATTGCAATTTTGATTGATATAGCATGCATTATCAAATGCTACAAACTCTTCTTCTTTATTTCTGTTACCGAAGATGTCAGAGAGAATATAGTTAAGAAGAATATCGGCATGAGAGCGATAAAGATTGAGGCAGAGATGATGCTCAGTCTTTGCAAAGATGCAGAGAGCAAACCCAAATTTGCCGAGTTTTTTGATAAGATAAGCAGTAGTCCTTTGTCGACTCCGCCGGAAATGGAAGATCTCAACCAAGAATTGCTTTCGGCGATCAAAGAAGTTGAAGATGAGTTGACGGCAAACAACACTGCCGCTGCTCTTGAAAAACTCGCAAGAGCAAACATCGCACTGGATCGCAGAAATGTGACGATCAAAAACCTGAGAGGCAAAAGATAATATTATTCGTAGCCTTTCAACGTGCCGTCATAAAAATTTTTCAGGTATCACCGCGCAATCCGCGTAGTGCAATTTGGGCTGTAAAAAAGCCCCAGTCAAAAAGCATCCGAGAGCCGAAAGACCATCGGATGCCTTTTATTGAAAGAAAAAGGGTTGTCATCTTTTGATATGCACCCCAAAAGTTGGACACTTTTGGAGGTGCATATTTTTATGTCAAGAAAACAGAAAATCTACTCGCCGGAATTCAAAAAAGCATGCACATCTGTTCAATTTGCAGGCGAGTAAATACAACTGATTCCGTGTATTTATCATGTTCCTGTAAAAATCAAAAAAGAGGAGGGCTCTGTTAAGGATTTTCTGTAAAAGGGACAATTTATCGGCAAAGAGCGTATATTTTTAGATTGCAGAGCCGAGGCCGCAGCACCAGCCACCGCCGTAGGCGGCGCGGAGCGTCCTTGACGGGTTGGTGCAAAAATGGTATCATCGGCAAGCCGGGAGCGTTTATATGCGCATATTTTTGAGTTGCTTTCGCCTTCGGCAATATCAGTATACCATTTTTGTAGCGTTCTGTCAAGGATGGCGGCGGATTCAGCTGAATCTGCCGGGATACATTACAGACAGCTCTGCATAAACCTTCCCCCAGTCGCGGATCACATTCGTCCACTTTTCGGTCAGATCATGCGTGGCAAGATAGAGTGCTTTGAGCAGAGCTCTGCTGTCCGGAAAGACACTTCTGCCACGGTTCAGGCGGCGGTACCCGCTGTTCAGACTTTCAATGGCGTTTGCTGTGTAGATCACCTTTCTGACGGTCTCGGAGAACTTGAACATGAGACTGATGACATTCCAATTCGCCTCCCAACGAGCCATGGCTCCCGGATATTTTTTGTCCCATTTCTCACTGACAGTCAGCATATTCCGATGTGCGGTCTCCTCATCCGGAGCGTGGTAGATGGTCTTCAGATCGTTTGCAAAGTTCTTTCTGTCCTTATCCGCGACATATTTCAGCGTATTCCTGACCATATGGACAATGCACCGTTGATACTCTGTCATTGGAAAGGCAGCGGAGATTGCTTCACTGATACCGCTCAAACCGTCTGCGCAGAGCACGAAAATGTCTCTGACACCTCTGTTTTTCAGTTCATTCAGCACACTCAGCCAGAATTTTGCACTCTCATTGTCTCCAACGGTAATGCTCAGTACCTCTTTATGTCCTTCTTCACTGACCCCGAGGATCACATAAGCAGCGTGCTTGCGGATGATGCCTTCGCTCCGGACATTGAAGACGATTGCGTCTATGTACACGATGGGATACACGGCGCTCAACGGGCGCTTCTGCCACTCCTCGATCTCCGGCACGATCTTTGGCTCGTAATCGCTCTTGCGATCTTGAGGGACATTCACTTCCACAGGTCCATAGTTGGAACGGAGCGTCTTGGTTTTGTAGCCATCCGAGGATCGGTGTAAGCCGGATCTTCCTCCTGCTTTTCCTTTTTCTGCGTTTCCATTTCTCCTTCCATCATTCCCTGGACGGTTCTGCCCAACAGATCCCGCAGAGCATTCTGAATATCTTCCGCGAATCTGATGTCGTATTCCTCAATCAATCTGGATATGATCTCTCTTTTCCCGTCACTCATCGACGGGGATTTCCTTGGTCTTTCCATTTTTCTCTTCCTTCCTGTGCTCTCTTCCTATTATACCACATTTCTTCGGTATTTACAGAAAATTTTGCACAGGCTCCAAATCCACGCGGTAGTGGATGGACTCGGCTACCCTTTGGTGCTGAAACTCACCGGAGGACAGGTGCATGATGGAGTCATGATGCAAAAATGTCTTGAACCGCTCGATATTTCCGGCAGTACCGTTCTTGCCGACAAAGCCTATGGCTCATGGGAAAACCGTGAATACATCGCGAATCATGATGCTGATTTCTGCATCCCGCCAAAGTCGAACTCCGTTGATCCGTGGTACACTGATTTCTATCACTACAAAGAAAGGCATCTTGTCGAATGCTTTTTCATGGAGATCAAAGACCATCGCAGAATCGCCATGCGCTTTGAAAAGCTCACTTGCAGATTTCTCGCTTTCATTCATTTGGCAGCCGCTTTGCTCTGGCTTGCATAATTTCGCTGGGCGGCGACTTTAGAAACACACTCTAGTTTCATCTTAGTGATAATTTACAACATTTTGATGTACAGCATTTTAGGATCAACAAGAAGCTTCTCTAAACAGTCAATATGACAGTATAATTCTTGAGATGTTTTGCTTCCTTGAAGTTTCTTTATAATAAGTCGAGTTCCTTGTTTCGTGCTTAGAATTGTTTTATTGCAAAAGCAACACTTAAAATTCATATTAATGCCATCCATAATTTCTTGCCAAATTTTTTAAACCGCGTTTGGTTACATCCTTTATATATATGTGTGACAATTTGACCTCTTGTATTTTCGACTAATACCCTATGGTTATTTAATGTTACTTGTCTAATATATACCGTTGCACCATCCGCCTGATGCTTAATGTTGGTTGAAGATTTTAACAAATCGTACTCACGTTGTGTAAGTCCTCTTTCGCCAATCCTAATATCACCATGAGTTGTTGCCGGAGCGTCAGTCAAGTCGCACCTATTATGCCCCAACACTTCGGCGTCACCGACATAATAAGTATGATAGTCCTCA
>FR890558.1:1084-3189 GCA_000433415.1 Clostridium sp. CAG:448 | reverse complement strand
CGATAGGGACAGGCAAGGCACAGTATCTGCAGAACAAGCAACGGCAGTCCGATGAAAAAAAGCGGCAGACCCGCCTGCGCCGTCTGCATGAACGGGCAACGGAACTGGAAACGTTGCTCGCAGAGATTGAACAGTCCCTCTACGGAGACGCCGCCACCGACTATGCGCGCGTTGCGGAACTGGACCGGCAGAAAACGGATGCGGAAGAAGAATTGTTCGGCATTTACGAAGAGCTGGAAACGTTGGGCGAATAACACCGCTCGACCGAAAAAAAGCATATAAGGAGTGCCCGGACCGAAATCCGGGCGCTCCTTTTGTCCGCTCCTCCTGATTCAGCGTTTTTTCATGGACAGCTTGAGCACAAACCGGTCAAGCAGATAAAGGACGGACGGAAGAACAACGGTAATCATCAGCACCGAGCAGATCGTACCGATGCCGATCAGAAGTTCCACCGTGGAAATGGAATTCTGACTGGAAATAAAGTGGATAACAAACCCGCACACAGTCAGAATCAGTCCGGACGTGAAAACAGTCGGCATTGCCGCCTCCACAGAGCGTGCCAACGCCTCTTTTTTATCGTAATCGGCTCTGTATGCCACATAATTGCCGGACATCAGAATGCCGTAGTCAATGGTTGCCCCCATCAGAATACAGGTTGCAACGATATAACTCATGAAGAAGAGTCCGTTCCCCAGCAGCTGCGTGCTCATGGCAATGAAAATCGCACCCTGAATCACCGCCACCGGAATCACAGGCAGAGAAAGGGATCGGAAAATCAACATCACGATGACAAAGATGGAAATCAGGGTAAAGACGGTAATAAACAGGTTATCACGATCAAAGGATTGCTGCAAATCGTACGTGGAAACAACCTCTCCGGTGATATACGCATCGTTTCCGAATGTTTCTCTGACCTGATCCGAAAGGAATGCCACAAATTCCGTTGTGTCCGCACTCTCATTGGGCAGGTTGACCGACAATAGCATCCGCGCATACTGCTCACCGAGGAACAGATCCTCCGCCTTTGCAATATCCACCTGTGCATCCGCCACCTTTTTCCGGTTCTCCGCGCTCATTTTCTGCATCAGGAGCGTATTGGTATCCATATGCCCGCTGACAAAATCCAGCAGATCGCACGCCATAATGGGATCGGTCAATGCATTCCCCTTTTCGATGGCATATTTGATGTAAACGCCGGAAATTTTGTCCGGATCCAGTGCGGATGACGGGGTCAGATCACTCCGGATCTCTTTTTGCAAAGCATTCAGCTTTTCATACAAAGCCTCATAAGTCGGCTCGGCGGAATCCGCAAGATACCCCTGCACGGTCAGCATATCCGCAAGCCGGTTCCGGTTGTCCTCCGTCAGGCGGCCATGAATCACCGCATTGCTCCGGTCAACGGCAAGTGCGTATGCCGCAAAATCGCTTCCGCGCATCCTGCCGGACGGCAGGCTCCCGATTTCGGAAAAATACAGAATATAGATCTGCTGAATCGCCTCGACCGTAACCGCAATCTGCGGTGTCTCGCCCGACAATGCCGTCGCGATCTCCGAGAGTGCGGGCAAAAAATGCGTATAATCGTAATCCGCACCGATCTTCCCATACAGCGCATCGTATACAAACACTGCCGCAATGAATACCGAAATACAAAAATCATGTGGAAGATTGTCCTCAGCATTGCAAAGAGATTTGTCCCCAAAATTTAGTTTCCATCCAACTTCCGTTTCCGACCTTATTAAAGGCGTCACCGCGCGGATTGCGCGGAATACCTAAAATCATGGCGCACAACAAGCCCCCGGCACATATCGGGGGCTCAGATTTTTTCGGCAGAACAATGACAAAACGGATCGGTATATTTGGCCAAACAAAACGCCTTTCCGCTCCCCGTATCCCGGCGGAATTCGCCGCAAACTGTTGACATTTCCAGCCAAAAAGGGTATAATATGGGTAAATACGCAATGGAACGGACGGTGATGATATGAACGAAACGGATTACTCTACCGCTTTTGCGGAAAACGAAAAAGAAGCCAACCTGTATGCCGCGCGCTGTATGCGCGTGCTTGCGGCTGTGGTTGCCGTAATCTGGGTGCTGAATGCGTTGGGCG
>FR890558.1:0-1011 GCA_000433415.1 Clostridium sp. CAG:448 | reverse complement strand
CATCGCACTGCTGCTTCTGCCGAGTCTCCTTTTGCGGCTGATCAATCAGAATTCGCCGCGCCTGAAACTGTACATTCTGCTGTGTTGCATACTGGGCATCACGCTTTTGTCCGCCGCATTGCCAAGTCACGCCATTCTGGCATGGGCAGTGCCGGTGGTTCTGGGCTGCCATTACTACTCCAAGCGCTTCTCCTACGGCCTGTTGGCGGTTTCCGTGGTTTGCATGGCGGCATCTCTCCTGATCGGTACTTATTTCGGAGAATGGGACAGCAACCTGCTCAAAGCGCTGGAAACCGACGGACCGCGGGTGGTCACAAGCAACACCATCCGCCGCGTCGTCCTGTTCTACATCCTGCCCCGCTCGCTGATTCTCTGCGGTGTAACCATCATCTGCTCCACCCTGGCGGACCGCACGCGGAAGCTGCTGGAGCGCCAGATTCGGGACAGTGCGGATAAACAGCAGATTGCCTCCGAGCTGAGCGTGGCTACTCACATCCAGACATCCATGCTCCCGCGCATCTTCCCCGCCTTTCCCGCACAGAAAGAATTTGACATCTATGCCATCATGAGCCCTGCCAAAGAGGTCGGCGGCGATTTTTACGATTTCTTTTTGGTTGATAACAATCACTTAGCGGTAGTAGTGGCAGACGTATCCGGAAAAGGCGTTCCGGCGGCACTGTTTATGGTCATTGCCAAAACACTGATCAAAGACCACGCACAACGCGGCACATCGCCGGATCTGGTCTTTACGGAGGTAAACCGCCTGCTTTGCGAAACCAACGACGAGGGAATGTTCGTAACTGCCTGGATGGGCGTACTGGAACTCTCCACAGGGCACCTTTCCTACGTAAATGCCGGACACAACCCGCCGCTCTTGCGACGCGCCGGCGGCGGATATGACTATCTGCGTACCCGCAGCGGTTTTGTACTGGCGGGTATGGAGGAAACACGCTACCGCGCATGCAGTCTTGATCTGGATCCGGGCGACGCGCTGTTTCTGTATACCGACGG
>FR890557.1:11368-19422 GCA_000433415.1 Clostridium sp. CAG:448 | reverse complement strand
TCATCGAGGACGGCAGCGCGGTGCTTTCCGCTTATGCAGGCTTTCTGCATGCCGTTTCCGGCGCATCGGGACGTGTACCGCAGATCGCTTTGATCGGGGGTGTCTGCTCCGGACTTTCCGCTACGGCGGCGTCCATGTTTGATCTGCGCATCGGCGTTGCGGAAAAGTCACAGTTTTATACGGTGCCCGGTCGGAAAAAGAGCGCACAGGCATTGTACGAAGGCGGAACCTTTGCCGCACTTTGCAAGGACGATGCGGAAGCATACGCATTTGTGCGCCGCCTGATTGACTGGCTCCCGCAGAACAGTCGCGGCGAGCAGGCAACGGATGATACCGCCAATATGCAGGCAGAGGTTGCCGGACTGTCCGGACAGTCTTTGCTGGATGCGATCGCGGATAACGGTGCTTCCATCCCGCTTTACGGCGGCGTCGGCAAGGAAATCCTGACAGAGCTGGTCCGCGTGGGCGGCAGATTGGTCGGTGCGATTGTTTCCGATCCTTCGGTTGACAGCGGCAAGCTGACCGGCGCGGGGGCGAAGAAAGCGGAATCTCTGGTTTCGTTTTGCAATAGTTTTCGGATTCCGGTGCTCACATTGGTGGACTGTGCGGGCTTTTCCGCAGATAGCGCCTGTGCGGCAACGTTCGGCAGATTGGCGGATACCTACGCAAAGGCGGATGTCCCGAAGGTTGCCGTCGTGACCGGTCAGGCTTACGGCGGAAGCGCAGCCCTGCTGGCATCCCGCGCACTGGGTGCGGATGTCGTTTTCGCATTGCAGGGCGCCAAAATTGCGCCGATGGCACCGGATGCCGCGGTTGCATTTTTGTGGAACGACCGCATCAGCGATACGGTCAGCCGGGAGTCCCTGGAGGCGGAGTGGGCAAACACCTACGCAAGCGCCGAAAAGGCTGCCGAGAAGGGCGATGTGGACGATCTGATTCCTACGGATGAATTGCGCGCACGTCTGACTGCGGCACTGTATATGCTGACCGATAAAACAGCAGGTGCCCCTGCGGCACGCTAAGGAGGCTCTCCTATGCTGAATATCACAGTTATTGCAGCCCAGGCAGAAGCGAATACGCAGGTGATTGAAGATTTTTCCGAACGGCTGTCGTTGTTTGGGGAAGTAACCCTGCTTGGTATGGGAACCGTATTTATCGTGCTTGCCATCCTGTGGGGATTGATTGCACTAATCGGTTTCTTCTTCGATCTCCACAACAAAAAGGTTGCCGCAAAGAATTCGGCGGCGAAGGAGAAGGAGGCATCCGCTGCTGCCAAGGTGGTGCCGGCGACACCCGTTGCCGAACAGACTCCGGCACAGCAGGATAACAATGGTGCATTGGTGGCTGCTATTACCGCGGCGATTGCCGCATATATTGATGCGGACGAAACATTGCAGGAAGAGTACAGCGGCGGGTTCCGCGTGGTTTCTTTCCGGCGTGCAGGCAAGTAATTGAATGAATTTTGAAAGGATCTGAGAATATGAAGAACTTTAAGGTTACCGTAGACGGTGTTGTTTACGATGTTACAGTGGAAGAAACAAGCAATGCGGGTGCAGCATCCGCTCCCGCCGCACCTGTACAGAAGCCTGCCGCTAAGCCGGCTGCCGCTGCTCCTGCTGCTCCTGCCGGAGCCAAGGGCGGTGTGTCCGTGAAGGCGCCGATGCCCGGTTCCATTATGCAGGTGAACGTTGCCGTCGGTGATAAGGTCAAGAAAGGCGCTGTCCTTTGCGTCCTGGAAGCGATGAAAATGGAGAATGAGATTATGGCACCCCAGGACGGCGTAGTTGCTTCCGTCGAAGTGAAGAAGGGTGATTCCGTGACAACCGATGCGTTGCTCGTAACCATGAACTGACGAAAGGAAGCACGGATATGCTTGAAAGCATTAAAAATTTTCTGGACTCTACCGGTTTTTCACAATTGTTCGGCAGTGAAGACTGGTGGAAGTACCTGCTCATGTATGCGATTGCAGGCGTGCTGATCTGGCTTGCAATCTATAAGCAATATGAGCCGCTCCTGCTTTTGCCGATTGCTTTTGGCATGTTGCTGACAAACCTGCCCGGCGCGAATCTGTTTCACTCTGAATTGTTTATGGTGGCAGGAGAGATTGATTATTCCAAAGTCTTACATGAGGGCGGATTGCTCGATCTGCTCTATATGGGGGTTAAATTGGGAATTTACCCCTGTCTGATCTTTATCGGTATCGGTGCTATGACGGATTTTTCGCCCCTGATCGCGAATCCGAAGAGCTTTCTGATCGGTGCCGGTGCACAGTTCGGTGTATTCGTCGCGTTTGGCGGGGCACTGCTGATCCTCGGAGACCCCTATCTTGCCGCGTCGGTCGGTATTATCGGCGGTGCGGACGGACCGACCGCTATCACCGTGACCAAGGCGCTTTCGCCTGAGAACCTGGGTCCGATTGCCATTGCCGCTTACAGCTACATGGCGTTGATCCCGATGATTCAGCCGCCGATCATGAAGTTGATGACTACGAAAAAAGAGCGCCGCATCAAGATGAAGACTCTGCGTCAGGTTTCTTTTGCCGAGAAAATTCTGTTCCCGGTCGTGGTAACGCTGATTGTTTGGCTGATGGTGCCGGATGCTGTTGTGCTGGTTGGATGCCTGATGTTCGGGAATCTTCTGAATGTCTGCGGCGTGACCGATCGTCTGTCCCAGACGGCCAAGAACGGTCTGATGAATACAGTGACCATTTTCCTGGGTATTACAGTCGGTGCAACCGCAACTGCGCAAAGCTTCCTTGCCCCCAAGACCCTGATCATTATCGCCTGCGGTCTGATTGCTTTCATGGTTTCTACCTTCGGCGGATTGCTGACCGCAAAAGTCATGTGCTGGCTGACCGGCGGCAAGATCAACCCGTTGATCGGTTCTGCAGGTGTTTCCGCAGTGCCGATGGCTGCACGTGTCGCACAGAAGGTGGGACAGAAAGAGGATCCCTCAAACTTCCTTTTGATGCACGCTATGGGTCCCAATGTAGCGGGCGTGATCGGTTCCGCAGTCGCTGCGGGTGTGTTCCTTTCTCAGTTTGCCTGATTTAGCGGAGGTTTATGAATATGGCACAAGTGAAAATTACAGAAACGGTTTTGCGCGATTCCCATCAGTCGCTGATGGCAACCCGTATGACCACAGAAGAGATGCTTCCGATTCTGGAGGCAATGGATGACATCGGGTATTATTCCCTGGAGGCATGGGGCGGTGCGACCTTCGACGCCTGCATGCGTTATCTGAACGAGGACCCGTGGGAACGCTTGCGTGCAATTCGTGCACGGGTGAAGAAGACCAAGCTGCAGATGCTTTTCCGCGGACAGAATATTCTCGGATACCGTCATTATTCGGACGATGTCGTAGAGTATTTCGTGCAGAAGTGTATTGCAAACGGAATTGACATTATCCGTATCTTTGATGCGCTGAATGATCCGCGTAACCTCAAAACCGCGATTGACGCAACCAAGCGGGAAGGCGGGCATGTGCAAGCGGCATTCAGTTATACCACCGGTCCTGTTTATACGCAGGAGTATTACGCGAAATATGCCAAGCAGCTTGAAGAGATGGGCGCGGATTCCATCTGTATCAAGGATATGGCAGGACTGCTGCTTCCGTACGACGCATATCAGCTTGTAAAGACGCTCAAGAAAAGCGTTCATATCCCGATTCAATTGCATACGCACTGCACCGCAGGACTTGGCAGCATGACCCTCCTCAAGGCAGTAGAGGCTGGAGTTGATGTGATTGATACCGCAATCTCTCCCTTTGCAGAGGGAACCTCACAGCCGCCTACAGAGTCCCTGGTTGCATCCCTGCAGGGAACCGAATGGGATACGGGATTGGATCTCAAAAAGCTGGACGTCATTACCCGTTATTTCTCTCCGATCCGTGAAAAATATATCGCGAACGGCATGATCAAGTCCAAGGCGCTCAAGGTGGACATCAACACGCTTCTCTATCAGGTGCCGGGCGGCATGCTTTCCAACCTGATGAGCCAGTTGGAGAAGGCAGGAAAGTCCGATCTGCTTGCGGATGTGCTTGCGGAAGTGCCGCGCGTGCGTGCCGATGTCGGTTATCCCCCGCTTGTAACGCCGTCCTCTCAGATTGTCGGTACACAGGCAGTGTTCAATGTTATGATGGGCGAGCGCTATAAGACCACGACCAAGGAGTTCCGCGACCTCGTTGCCGGAAAGTACGGTAGAACGCCCGTGGAGATTGATCCGGCATTTGTCAAGAAGATCATCGGCAATGAAAAGCGGATCACCTACCGTCCGGCAGATGACCTGGCACCGGAGATGGAAGAGCTGCGCAAAAATTTTCCGAAGGGATATTACGAGCAGGACGAAGACCTTCTGTCCTATGCCCTGTTTGAACAGGTGGCTCTCAAGTTCTTTGAGTACCGCAAGCAGAAGAAATACGGTCTTGATTCTGCCAACATGGATGCGGAAAAGGGAATTCACACAGTGTAACCAACAAATAGCTTATAAAGAAACAGCGGGTATCCGATGAAAATCGGTCCCGCTGTTTTTGTCAATAGTTGGATAAGGTGTGATGTTTTTTCGCAAAATACCGGCGTTGTACAGTACATTTTTACCGGAACGTGTTCTCCGTCATTCCACGGAAACATACGTGTGGAGGTGTCAAGGATGCTCAAGGTAATCCATGCACAGGAGAGCGAGGACGCGGCTCGGAAGAAAGCAAAAGACATGACAGTACCCGCCGAGGACAAGCAAATGTACTCTCGGCGGTAATATTCATATGTGCTTTACAAGCGAATGTCCGCAATCACGGCATTGATCATTTTTAATATCGTTGGAAGAACCGCAAACGGAACAATGGACAGAACTATCATTGGCATCTGGCAAAACGACAACAATATTAGTGCTATAAAGATGAAATACTACATCTCCCTCGTTATATGCGTGAATATTTTGCTGCAATCTTGCTTTTCCGCTATATGCCTTTTTATATATGAGCTTACCATCCGGTCGTTCAATGCTCAAATAAATGGTATTCTTCAAATACAGATGCTCACGAGTAGGTTTTACGGGGGAATCATTATCCGTTGTCGTAACAATATCGACTTTCTTTACCGTACCGTAATAAGTTGAATCGATCAATTTGTGAGGAACTCCCGTGATAACAAACGGAACAAGCATAACAACAATATAACACAATATTTGAAACGCTTTATTATCCGTGTTGAAAATAATATTTCCCCACAATGCCAATATTGTTGCAAACGAGGAAATCAGAATTATGCAAGGGATGATTCTTTTCAAAATTCTATTTCTGCAATATATTTGCAAATCCTCCGGCACTGTCATATTGTAATGCTCCTTAATCATCGTAGAATATAGCCGTATTATAAGCGCATGCGTTAATAATGAGGTCATCCACCGGTTTCCCATATACTTCGGCAACCGTAATGCTGTCACAATACACAGATATGAACTTCTCAATATTTCCAAGATTATTAATGCAATAATCAACAAAAATATGCCCCATATTGTATTTATAAAAATCGTTGTTTATATCAATTTTTCTAATATCATAATTTTTATCTAACATTGCGACAAAAGCCTTGTTGTAGTTTTCTGCGTTATATGCAAGCTCGTTATGCGACAAAAGCTCGCATATCATCTGATGCTCCGCCACGTTTGAATTTTTTGAAACGGGCGTTTCTTTGAAAAATGTGTACTGCTTTGTTGCGATGCCATCATAAAAATTCAAGCTTACATACTGTGCCAAGCCTTCACTAAAAATTTTGCTTGGATGATAAACAAGATCCTCGTTGCTTTCGCTTATCATATGCACATATTCGTGGATAAAATCGTCCAGCGATATACAGTACATTTTCTTTTCATCCCAAAAGCACCACGAACGTTTTTGTCCATCTTTATTGCGGTATGCACTGTCAAAATAGCAAACTGTTTCTTTGGCTCCTTCCAAAGTATAGTTCACTTTGAGATAATTTCTAACGTCAGTCATTACGGAAATCGCTTCTTCCGCAATATTTGCAACCTCTGTTTCATTAAAGTCCCCTTTTGAAAAATAAAAGGTTATCCACTCGGTTGAAAGAATATAATCAGACTCGGTTTGCTCTATAGGATTCGGTTTGGCTTCGATTGTATCGGTTGTTGTTTCGATTGGTTCATCTTTCGTTCTATTATCTTGGTTGCATCCGTATAAACAACTTAAAATAGCCAAAACCAAAAGAGTGGTAAGAGTTCGTTTAATCATATTTGTTCATCCAAGAAAGTAATCTCTGCAGGCTCTCTCCTTGGAAATCGCCGGATAAAGCATCGATTTTATGATAGGTGCACTCTTTATTCGTATCTTTTATCAAGTCATAGAGAGCATCCGTTTGCTTCGCAGGAAACAACGGGCTTTGCAGAAAAATAAGAATCAAGATTGGTCTATCAAGTTTATCGCTGAATTTCACCGCAGAACGAAGGGCATATTCTTCGGGAGCTTCTTCATATGTTTTGCCAATCAAAGATGCAAACAGATTCTGCACACCTACTCCGCGAAAATCACCGAATGCGGGAAGGTCGGCTATAACATCAACAACTGCACAACCGCTGATGCGCTTATCTGCATCCTCTGCAAACAAACGGAGTGCATTAACAGAGCCCTCGGACGAACCCGCAACAAAAATCTTGGAATCTTCGATAAAGCTTGCGGAATTAAAAATCTCTAAAAGCTTTTGAGCGTCTGAGAGATCCTTTTTGCCGCCAAGATCTCTAACACCTTCGCTTTCGTCATATCCTCTTGCATACGGACGAATTACGATAATATCGTTAAGTGCGTAATTTGAAGCAAGAGATTCTACCTGTGTACTAACCTGGGGGAAATATATCAAAACGGGATAATGTTTGTTTTTATTTGCATAATCGACGGGGAGAACAACATCGGCTGCCAACTTTCCGTTTTCAGACTCATAAAGTACTTTATATGCAACCGCGCCTTTGATCTGACTCGAAAAATTTTGTTTTGTCACAGAAAATACTTCATCAACCGTCGTTAATTTTTCCATAGTGTTTATGGAATTTTTCTCTTCCGCTGTTGGCGTGGTTTCACTGCTATCTGTCGGTTGCTCAGGCTGTGAAGGTGTGTCTGTAGGTGTTTCAATTGGGGGGCTTTGATTATTACACGCTGTCAACAACAGCATAAAAATGGCACAAATTAAAACAATATATTTTTTCATATCAAGATCCCTTCCTTTCAAATACATACCAATTAGGTGTCATACCGCCATAAAAATAGTCTCCGGATTTATGTTGTACGAAAAGAAAATTCCTGTCGTCTATTGATTTGATCTGATATTCTTCGGCTGTCTTTTCTTTATCATTGAGAACAAAGCCTTTCGTGTATCGAAGCATATAGGTAACATTTCCGGACATCGAGCGAACTGTTCTCGTACATATGCCGCGAGGCAAGAATTTTATATCCACCATACAGGGGTCTTCATCGTTGCTATATCTTTTTTGAGGCTTAAAGTCGGATATCGTTGGGACATAATCAAGCACTTCCCACGAGCCGAGAACCAATTCATCGTTAATATAGGGCAGATCCGTTTTATCAATGTTGGGGCGTATTTGATTCTCCGTATATGCAACGGTATCAATTTGGCGATATAAAAGAAGCAATGCGTCTTCTCCGTTGTCAATACACTCGTCACTCATAAATTGAACGATTATGTACCGAACGCCGTTTTTCTCAAAGGTTTTATAGGAATTCGGAATAGCGAATGTATACTTCGGAGAAATTCTGTAAAGCGTTCCTTTGGTCCAAAAATACTTCCAAGCAAATGCGCCGCCAGGCATAAAGATAATTTCTTTGTCAGCAATATCAGTATCTATATTTTCCAAAGAGGTGAAATCGTTCTCGTCGAGGAGTTTTCCGCAGAACTGCCATTTCCCAATCACTTGTGCGTCGTTTTCAAATGGCAAAAGAAGAATTTCCGATAATACCGGCTTTTTCGGATTTCCTTCGCAAACGCCGTCTATTATTTTGATTTGTTCCTTGAATCTGTCAATCGATTCTAACAA
>FR890557.1:3367-11308 GCA_000433415.1 Clostridium sp. CAG:448 | reverse complement strand
CTTCATTTGTAGCCAACTGTATTTTTTTGATTTCGTCCAATGAAAAACCAAGTTCCTTGTAAAACAAAATCTTTTTATACTTTTCCACAGCATCTACCGAATAAAATCTATATCCGCTTGAAGAATCGGTAATATCCGGCTTTAATACACCTTCCGCATCATAATACCGTAAGGTCTGTGTGCTGACATTACAAATCCTTGCCAAATCACCTATTTTTATCATGTCATCCCCTCCTTCGGTATCATTATAACATTATAGTTAACTGTAAAGTCAATAGGTTTTTATAATTATATCATAAAATTGTGAGTTGGTCTATACCAACATTATTTCGGTGGGTGATTTTCTTCCACTGATTTTCAAGTGTTCAAAATCCGCATGTCATTGAGCGCATGAACCGTGAGATTCGGAGACGCACCCGCGTTGTCGGCACTTTTCCGGGCGGCAGAGCGGCACTGACGCTGGTTTGTGCCGGATTGCGGTACGTGTCGGGAAAGGAGTGGGGGAAAGCGGTATCTATGTATGGAATACCTGACCACCATTGAAGTGGCATGAACAACGCTAAAGCAGCATATACCGTCGACGGAGTCAAGGGTCGGAGTGACCGTAACCGGTCGCTCCGATGAATGCAGCTGAAGCGGCACCCTTGACAGCGCCGCCGGAATATATTATAGAACTATAGAACCTATTTGTGTTGCAAAAGCAGGGAACAGCCAAAGCCGTTCCCTGCAAAAATCGAAGTTGTTTTATTTGGAAATCTTATTCGCTCAGATACTTTTGATTCATCAGCGCGAGATAAGTCTGCGGATAATGCTGTGTGGAGATCAGCCCGCCGGTCGGATCGGAGGAGCCTCCGCTGAGTGCCAGCCCGACAAGAATTTGCACGAAGGGATAGAAATCACTTTCGGGGGAAACATTGGTAAGCGGGAAGCTGGGTTTATCGGTGGAACCGGGCAATGTGGTGGAGGCGAAGATACCCGCGAGCATTTCGCTTGCCTCATAGCCGGTCATGCCGTCCTCGGAAAGTCCGGCGCCGGTCAGGGAATGTTTGTCATTGTAATAAGAAGTAATTGACGGGGAGAGCTTTTCCAGTGCAGCCACGAGCGTGTTCACGGTTTGGATCAGCTTTTCATCGCCGGGAAGGACAATGTCCGTACCCAGGCGGTGGAACCCGAGGGAAACAAGCGGGGAAGCGGTTACGCTGTCAGCAGGATTGATCATGTTGAAAATGTTGGTGCAAGGGACATCCGGGTCCTTGCGCACGGTGGTCGGGCAGGCAAATGCGTAAATAAAGCTGTCCTGGGTTCCGCGATCGCGGTTGATCAGATACCCAGTCAGGTTAGCACATGCCGCGCCGCGGCTGTAACCGGTCACAAGGTAGATTGGGTTTTCGATGTCCTTGGTTGCTTCTTTCATACCGGCGTAGACATCCTCAGCAGCACGCAAAAAGTTATCGGCAAATGCAGGATCACCTGTGCGATCGGGGTCGAAGTCCATATTGGAGTACCATTCGCTTGCATGTGTGCCGCGAATTGCAACCAGAACCGCAGTCCGTTTTCCTCCCTTGTAGGTCACTTCCTTGGTACCGACGGTGTAGGCACTGGTGTGCGAGCGGTCATCGTTGGCTTTGTCAAAATTTTTGCTCAGAACCACCTTGAACCCGGCTTTCCGGAAAAGATTCTTGGCTTCTTCCAGTGTGTTTCCTGTGCTCAGCACCAGCATTTCGTGCGCAAGTGTCCATGAAAATTCGGAACTGTCATCCGGCAGGGTGACACCGCTGACGGGGTCAAGCGTCATTTCCTGTTTGTCGGTCGCAGGTGCCGCGGTTGATTCCGATACGGTGGTCTCTTCGTTCGTTTCTGCCGCAGTTGTTTCAGCGTTGGTTGTGGCATTGGTGGCGGCATCGGTGGTTTCAGTACCATCTTTTTTGTTGTTACAGCCGCAGAGAAGCACAATTGCTGTGACTGTTGTCAGAGAGAGAAGCAGGGCGGATGCACGCACAAGCAGTTTTTGTTTGCGTTTTTTCATTAAAAAACCTCCCATTCATTCGGTTTTCTGACCGCTTTGCTGCGGTTTATTTGAGTTTTGACCAAAGCTCAGAGAGCAATTTTTTGGTATCGCTGTTCAGATTCTCATAAGACTGACAAATCTTTGTGTTGATGGTGCCGTCCTCGTTTTTATACTGTGCGGGGAGATCGTAGAGAATCTTGTAGCTGTCTTCTCCCAGCTCTTCCTTGTAACGGGCAGAGTCGATTACCTTCTGGTTGGGAGAAGCATAGCAGGTATACAAAGAGTTTTCCACGGCATATTCCTCTTCCAGCAGGAAGTTGATGAACAGATGTGCGGCGCCGACATTCTGTGCATCTTTCGGAATGCACATTGCGTCGACAAACGTGTTGGTACCCTCAACAGGGTAGTAGAAAGCAAGATCTTCATTGTTGCCGATCATGGACAGGCAATCTCCGGCGTAGTAAATAGCAGCGTCCGCATTGTTACCTTCCATCTGATTGTAGATTTCGTCCATATAGTAGCCCTTGAGCAGTGGTTTCTGCTCCAAAAGGGAGTTGTACGCTTTTTCCCATTCGGCTTTGTCGGTTGTGTTGACGTCGATGTGGTTATAGAACATTGCAACCGCAAATGCGTCGCGGGAGTTGTTGAAGTTGATCAGCTTTCCTTTGTATTTTTCGTTCCACATCAAAGACCAGCTTTGATCTTTCACGTCCGCCTCGTCAACGGTCTTGGTGTTGTAAATGATACCGAACATGCCGACCGTGTAGGGAACCGAATACTCTGCTGCACCGTTCGCACCGTTGCAGTCGTAATACTGATTGTTGCGGTATTGCTCCTGGATGTTCTGATAATTGGGAATCTGCGAAAAATCAAGCTTCTGGATGCGATCCTCCTCGATCAGACGGGCAATCATGTAGTCCGAGGGGATAATCAGATCGTAATGCACCGTACCGCTGGAGAGCTTTGCATACATCTCTTCGTTGGAGGGATAGGTGGTGTACTCAACGTTGATCTTGTATTTTTTTTCAAACACCCGCTCCAGGTTCATCGAGCCATCCTCGCCGTTGGCGATATTTTCGCCCCAGTTGTAAACATACAGTGTGGTTCCTGCGTAGGGGGTGTCCACATACTCAATATCCTTGTAGGGATCGGAGCAGGCGGTGAAGGGAATCAAAATGCAGGCGCAGAGCAACAGCGCCAGGGAAAAAGAAAGTGTTTTTTTCATTTTTTGTGTCCTTTATGTTTGATAAAATGATTTGTTCAGTGCGCATTCTGACGTTTTTCTGCCCGTGCCTGCATGACGTTTGAAAGAACCAGCAAAAGCAGAACACAGACCAGCATGAACGTGGAAAGTGCATAAATGGAAGGCTTGACGCCTTTCTTTGCAAGAGAGTAGATAAAGACCGGCAGTGTTTCATAAGTGCCTGCGGTAAACAGAGAAATCACGTAGTCATCCAGCGAGAGGGTAAATGCCGTAATGGCGCCGGAGAGCACGGCAGGGAAAATATAGGGCAATTCCACCTTGAAGAAGGACTGAACAGGCGTACAACCCAGATCCAATGCCGCCTCGGGTAGATTTTTGTCCATTTGACGCAACTTCGGCGTGACAGACAGAATCACGTAAGGCAGGTTGAAGGTAATGTGTGCGATCAGGATCGTGACAAAGCCGCTGGATCCGGACCCGATGATGGCAAAAACGCCTGCAAACAGAAGCATCATGGACAAACCGGTTGCAATATCAGGGTTCATCATCGGGATGTTGGTGACCGTATTGATGGTATTGCGTACCCACTTGCGCGAAATGCGGCGCAACCCGATTGCCGCGGCGGTGCCGATGACGGTTGCACAGAGGGAAGAGAGCACCGCAAGCGTCAGGGAATGAGTCAGTGCACTCATTGCCTTTTCGTTGCGGAACATTTCCTGATACCAATACCCGAACGGATTTTTGCCTGCATAATCAGCCGAGAAAGTTGCCGTACTGCTGCCCGCGGTGAAGGAATAGAGCACCATGATCAGGATGGGCAAATAGAGCACGATAAAAATGAGGACGGTGTAAACTGCACCTGCTTTTTTGATTCCGGATTTTTTCATATGGTGCATTCCTCACTTTCTCCGTCGCCGAACCTGTTGACGATAAACATGCTTGCCAAAATGAGAATCATCAGAATCAGGGACAGCGCCGCCCCGGTACGGTAGGACTGCGCATCCGCATTGCTGAGAAATGCGGTTTCGATCTTATCGCCGATCAGTGCGATCTTGCCGCCAGACAGCGTAGAGGCGATATAAAAGGTGCTGATCGCCGGGACGAAAACCATTGTGATACCGGACACGATGCCGGATACACTTAGCGGCAGGAATACTTTGGTAAAGACACGGCGGGAATTGCACCCCAGATCTGCGGCTGCTTCCGGATATTTGCGATCGATGCCGGACAGCACATTGCAGATGGGGACGACCATGTAAGGCAAAAAATCATAAACCATCCCGAACAGCACCAGTCCGGGTGTGCCTGTGAACCGGACGCTGTTAAGACCGATTTTGGTAAGAAAAGCGTTGATAATGCCGTTGTCCTCAAAAATGTTCAGAATGGTGTAGGTACGGATGATAAAACTGACCCACATAGGAACCATAATCAGCATCAACAGAAATTGACGTCTGCGTTCGGGAAGTCTGGAAATAAAAAGCGCAATGGGGTAGCCGATCAAAAGACAGATGAGCGTCGCTCCCAGTGCATAGAGCACTGAGAAGAAGAAGGAGCGCAGGTATCCGCTGTCCGGACGGGCGATGTAGAGTAAGTTTTCCAGTGTGAAAGTGCCGTTGACGTCTGTAAAGGCATAATAGACGACAAACAGCATGGGAACAATGATAAAAAGCATACACCACAGAGAATGCGGTGCCAAAAGAAGCGCATGACGGCGGGAACTGCTTTTCATTCTTTCTCGTCACCTCCGTTTGTATCCTCTTCGCCCAAGATGATATCCGGGTCGGACATCTCTTCGGCTTCGTCGGAAAAGGTGGAGTAGTCGCCGAATTTGCCGGAGTAGACCGACTTTTTCATGACATGGATGGCATCCGGTTCGATGTAAAGACCGATCGTGGAATCCGGAGCGGCATAATCGGAGGTTTCAATCATCCACTTGAAGCCCTGCACGTCCACAATGATTTCATAATAATCTCCCTTGAAGGTCACAGCCGTAACTTTTCCGCACAGCATGCCGCGTTCCTTTGGTACAATGTCGATGTCCTCCGGTCGAATGACAACGTCCACTTTTTCACCGGCAGCAAAGCCGCCGTCTACGCATTCAAAGGTGTGACCCGCAAACGTTGCCTTCCGGTCGCAGGGCATAGAGCCGTCCAGTATATTGGATTCACCGATGAAGTCAGCCACAAAGGCGTTTTCCGGTTCATTGTAGATATCCACAGGGGAGCCGATCTGCTGAATTTTGCCGTCAGCCATGACCACGACGGTGTCCGACATGGAAAGTGCCTCTTCCTGGTCATGCGTGACGTAAATAAAGGTAATGCCGGTTTTGTGCTGGATGCTCTTCAGCTCATTCTGCATGTCTTTTCGGAGTTTCAGATCCAACGCTCCCAACGGCTCGTCCAAAAGCAGGACTTTTGGCTGGTTGATCAGCGCACGGGCGATTGCCACACGCTGCTGCTGTCCGCCGGAGAGGGTGCCGACACGTCGCTTTTCAAACCCGGACAGGTTGACCATTGCCAACATTTCGGTTACACGGCGTGTGATTTCTTCTTTGGGAATCTTTTTTTGCCGGATCTTTCCGTCAACCTCTGTCGGCACACGTTTCAGGCGCAGACCGAAGGCGACATTGTCAAAGACGTTCAGGTTGGGAAACAGCGCGTATTTCTGAAATACGGTGTTCACCTGACGCAGGTGAGGGGGGACATCGTTGATCCTCTTGCCGTCAAAAAAGACGTCGCCGGTATCGGGGGTCTCAAAACCTCCGATCATGCGCAGCGTCGTCGTCTTTCCACAGCCGGAAGGACCGAGTAGTGTGATGAACTCCTTGTCATGGATCACCAGATCAAGGTTTTCGAGAATGACTTCGCCGTCAAATGACTTTGAAATCCCCCGCAGTTCGATCAGTACAGTTCTGTTCATTCCGCATAAATACTCCTTTTGAATCACAGTATTTCTTATGCGTTTTGCACACACGGCAAACCGACCATAATATTACGCCTATCATTGTAACAGAAAACCTTTCTGATTGCAATAGTATTTTCAAAAAATCCGTAAATTTCGTAGGATTATCCAATTATCTGCGCATGATGCGGGGCTTTTCAACTTATCTGCCGAAAATCTCCCACATTCTCGCGTTTTCGCCGGTTTCCGCCGTATTCCTTTTGCGCATCCCCGACAAAAATATGCACAAACAGCAAAAACGAGAACAGCATTGCGCTCAGCGCGGATGCCGTGCGCAGAACTATATAGACGGAAACAAACCATAAAAGGAGCAGACAGACGCTGGAGAGGACGGTTGCCGTGATATCCGCCGCACGCAGTCCGCACAGAGATGCTATGGTGCAGTGAAGCATGCGCCCGCCGTCAAAGCCGGCAATCGGTAAAAGATTGCAGGTTCCCATATGCAGTGCATAACGTACCAGCAGCGTGCAGAATGCACTGTGCGGAGAAAGGGGAAGAAACACCAGTGCGGTCAGGAAATTGAACGCCGGACCGACTGCACAGATCATCCATTCCTGCCGGTAAGAGGGAATGGTATGTAGCTGCAGCCGTAACCCGCCGGCGCCCGGGAAAAGCCCGCGGACCGGAATGTTGCACAAATGTGCCGCGACCCAGTGCGCACATTCATGCGAACCCAACGCGAGCAAAAGAGCAATCAGTTCCATGAATTTTCCTCCGTTTCTGTCTGCATGACACGGTACCATTATATGAGCGGTGCGCGGAGGATTTGCAAAAAGGTATTGACAATCAGATGATTTTGTGATAGAATACCGGTATATGAAAAGCGGTTTCGCGTGGAGGAAACAAGGGAATGATTTTACGGATTGAAGACCCGATGGTGCCGGGTACAAAGCTGCGCAAAGCGGATGTGGATAATGCAACGGGAAAGGAATTTCTGCGGAAGGTGTTCTTTGTCAGCGACGGCGTTATGCTGACGCAGATTCGCGAGGTTTCCGGAATTGACGGCTCGACGCTTCAGAATTGGACGCAGCGCGGGTGGGTTGCAAATGCAAAATTGCGCAAGTACAATATTGACCAGGTGGCACACATTCTGATCATCAATATGCTCCGTTCCTGCATGCAGTTGGACAGGATTGCATTTCTGGTGCGCTACATCAACGGAAGCGTGGTGGATCGGAGTGACGACATCATTCCGGATGCGGATCTGTATGATTATATCTGCCGGACGATTGAGAAACTGAATCATGCGGAGATTGCGGACGAGGGGAAACTCCGTGCGATTATCCGCGAGGTTACGGCAGATTACGAGGAGAAAATCGAGGGCGCTACATTACGGCTGCACAATGCGCTGGAAATTATCGTGCTTGCTTACTGCGCGGCGCAGATTCGGCGCGTGTCCGGAGAGCTTGTGGACAGGCTGATGCAGGAAAATCCGGATGTGATTGATCTTGCGTAAGGAGATCGGATGATGAAAGGAAAAACTTCGGATTTGGCGGTCGGTGTGCTCGTTCGGCTGGTTTATATTGCCACGGCAATGGTTGCCTCCTGCGTATGTACCGATCTGCTGATGAAAATGCTGGTATCTGTTGTCAATATGGACGGTGCGCCGGCACTGATTACACGGGTGATTTTGACATGGATTTTGGGACTTGCCGTCCTGTTTGTCCTGTCTTTCCGGGAAGGGTATCACTATGTCAATTATCGCTTTTCCTTGCTTTTGCCCCAGACCCTGATCGCAACGGCTGGTTAACCGGGGGGTTCTGGTTTT
>FR890557.1:0-3253 GCA_000433415.1 Clostridium sp. CAG:448 | reverse complement strand
GGAGATCTGCCTGTCGGCTTGTTTTTGCTTGCCTTTGCGTTTGTGGCGCTGACCGATGCGCTTTGCATGATTCTGCCGCACAAGTACGGATCCCTCAAGCGTTTGATTGACCGTGAGCAGCTCACCGGAAATACCGGCATGACACAGGGTAACGGCAGTGAACGGAAAAACGGAAAACGGGAAGAATAAAGTCAAAGGAGAATTATGGCACAATCCATTGTAATAAAGGGTGCGAGAGTGCACAACCTGAAAAATATTGATCTGACCATTCCGCGCGATCGGTTGGTCGTGTTTACCGGACTCTCTGGGTCCGGTAAATCGTCGTTGGCGTTTGATACTCTGTATGCGGAAGGGCACAGACGTTTTGTGGAATCGCTTTCCTCCTATGCCCGGATGTTTTTGGGGCAGATGGACAAGCCGGACATCGATTCCATTGAAGGACTTTCGCCGGCGATTTCCATTGATCAGAAGACAACGTCGCGCAATCCCCGCTCCACGGTGGGAACGGTGACGGAGATTTACGATTACCTGCGTCTGCTTTATGCGCGCATCGGTATCCCGCATTGTCCGGTCTGCGGCAAGGAGATACGTCAGCAAACGACGGATCAGATTATTGACCGGATTCTGAAATTGCCTGTTGGAACGCGCTTTTTGGTGCTTTCACCCGTGGTGCGTGCGCAGAAGGGCATGCACGAGAAGGTGCTGAACGATGCCAAACGCAGCGGATACGTCCGGGTGCGGGTGGACGGCAATATGTATGATCTTTCCGAAAGAATTGAACTGGAGAAGAATAAAAAGCACAATATTGAAATTGTGGTGGACCGGTTGGTGATGAAGGAAGATATCCGTTCCCGTCTGTCCGATTCCGTGGAAAATGCCCTGAAGGCGGCTGACGGTCATCTATTGATTGTCACCGTTCCGCGCGACGGGGAAGCGGAAGAGGAGCTGCGTTTTTCCCAAACCTACGCCTGCGAGGAACACGGGATTTCCTTTGGCGAGCTGGAGCCGCGGATGTTTTCATTCAACAATCCCGCAGGAGCGTGCCCACGTTGCGCCGGGTTGGGTGTTTTGCAGCAGATTGCCGTTTCACGCCTGATTCCGGATAAGAGTAAAACGCTGCGTGACGGGGCGATTGCCGTTAACGGATTCAAGACAATGGAGGAGGTCAGCTGGACGGGACCGCTTTTGCTGGCGGTGGGAAAGGATTACGGATTTGACCTGGACACACCGGTTCGTGATTTTTCCAAAGAGGCGTATCATGCGCTTCTGTACGGAACCGGCGAGAAAAAATATCCGGTTGTTCGTTATTTCGGCGGTGAAGCACATGAGCAAAACGCACACTTTGACGGCATTGTGCCGATCATTGAACAACGCATTGCACAGGGCTTTTCTGTGGAGTATTACCAGCAGTTTGTGGAGGATGCCCTCTGTCCCGACTGCGGCGGGAAACGCCTTTCGGCGGCGCCTCTTGCGGTGACGGTTGGCGGAATCAACATCGATACGCTCTGTAATCTTTCCGTGCGGGATGCGCTCACTTTTGTGAACGGATTGGAGCTGACGGAGAATGAACAGATGATCGCGCGGGAAATCTTAAAGGAGATTCGCTCGCGCTTGGGCTTCCTTGTCAGCGTCGGTCTTGATTATCTGACGCTGGCACGTAAAGCGGGGACACTTTCGGGCGGGGAAGCACAGCGAATCCGGCTTGCCACGCAGATCGGCTCATCACTTGTCGGCGTTTTGTATATTCTGGATGAACCCAGTATCGGCTTGCATCAGCGGGATAACGGTAAGCTGATTGCAACGCTGAAAAATCTGCGCGATCTGGGGAATACGGTGATTGTGGTGGAGCATGATGAAGAAACCATGCTTGCCTCTGATTATATTGTAGACATCGGACCCGGCGCCGGGATTCACGGCGGTAGGGTGGTTGCGTCAGGAACGCCCAAACAGGTGATGGCTAACAAGGATTCCCTGACCGGTGCGTATCTGTCCGGCAGAATGTCGATACCGGTTCCTGCACAGCGACGTCCCGGAAACGGCGAATTCCTGCGGGTGATTGGCGCGAGAGAGCACAATCTGAAGGGAATCGACGTTTCCTTCCCGCTTGGCTGCTTTATCTGCGTGACGGGTGTTTCCGGCTCCGGAAAATCCTCCCTGGTCAACGGGATTCTTTATCCTGCGCTTGCCTCGGCACTGAACCACGCGACGGCTTACCCCGGCGCGCATGACCGGATTGAAGGAATGGAGCATCTCGACAAAGTGATTGCCATTGACCAAAGCCCGATCGGACGCACCCCGCGCTCCAATCCTGCAACGTATACGGGACTTTTCGCAGATATCAGGGACCTGTTTGCGCAGACACGGGACGCCAAGGCGCGCGGATACACCGGCGGACGTTTTTCCTTCAATGTCAAGGGCGGCAGATGCGAAGCGTGCGAGGGAGACGGCGTTAAAAAGATTGAAATGCACTTTCTGCCCGATGTGTATGTGACCTGCGATGTTTGCCATGGCAAACGGTACAACCGGGATACACTGGAGGTTAAGTACAAAGGAAAAAATATTTCCGAGGTGCTTGAGATGACCGCAGAGGAGGGGCTGCAGTTTTTTGACGGATTGCCGAAAATCACGCGCAAGCTGCAGACGCTTTGCGATGTGGGACTTGGGTATGTCAAGATCGGACAGTCCTCCACGACGCTGTCCGGTGGCGAGGCGCAGCGGGTAAAGCTTTCGACCGAACTTTCCAAACGCGGAACGGGAAAGACGGTATATATCCTTGACGAACCGACGACGGGATTGCACAGCGCAGATGTTGCGCGCCTTTTGGAAGTGCTGCAACGTTTGGCGGACGGGGGGAATACATTGATTGTGATCGAACACAATCTGGACGTGATCAAGTCCGCGGATTATCTGATTGATCTGGGACCGGAAGGTGGGGACGGCGGCGGAACTGTTGTCGCTAAGGGGACACCGGAGGAGGTCGCAACCTGCGAAGCTTCTTATACGGGACAGTATCTGAAAAAAATGTTGCCGTCCTTGGCGGAAAAAGCATAAATTGCAAGGCGCAGTCCGGGCACTGAAAAACCCCAAACTGCGCCTTTTTGTTGCAACAAAACGAAGGAGTTTCGAGCAAAATCAACAAATGGTTGTTAAATCAATTGTTGGTGAACACTTGAAAAACCAATCCGCGCTGCGCCTTTGCGGCATTGCGAGTGTATACAGTGCATCCAGAAGGTCGCTTTGCCGGCTTTGCCGG
>FR890556.1:2074-9040 GCA_000433415.1 Clostridium sp. CAG:448 | reverse complement strand
GAATGCGTTGCCGGACGGCGTATATGGACTGTGGATGGATGCACAAGGACAGCTGCTTTTCTGCGACGAGGAGCAGCACCTTTACCGCTACACGGGGGAACCGGGGACGCTTTCGGGATTCTTGAGCCGCGCAAAGACGGTGGCATACGACTGCAAAACGGTCTATGGACGCCTGGAAGAGAGCGGGGTGCGCTGGAGGAGCTGTCATTTCGACGTCATGTTGGCGGCGTATGTCGACAATGCGGGACAGGGAAGTTTTGAATTTGAAGGGCTTGTGCTGACCTATCTCGGAATTTCCGCGGGGGTGGACGTGCCGCACATTGCATATCTTTTGCCGCTCTATCGGCGTCTTGCGGAAAGACTGCGGGAAAGCGGACAGGAAAAATTGCTCTATGAAATCGAAATGCCGCTTGCCGGCGTGCTCTGTGATATGGAACGGGCAGGATTCTGCGTGGACCGCACCGCGATACGGCAGTACGGGGATGTCCTGAACGGGATGGCAGCTTCCCTGGAAGAGCGCATTTACACGCTTGCCGGCGGTGAATTCAATATCAATTCTCCAAAACAGCTCGGTGAGGTGCTTTTTGACCGTTTGGGGCTGCCGACGGGGAAAAAGACAAAAACCGGATATTCCACCGGTGCCGAGGTTTTGGAAAACCTGCGCAAATATCACCCGATTATCGAGGACATCCTGGAGTACCGGCAGGTGGTGAAGCTGGAGAGCACCTATGTGGAGGGACTTTTGAAGGTTGCGGATGCGGACGGTGCCGTGCACACCGTATTCCGCCAGACGGGAACGGTGACCGGTCGGCTGTCCTCGGCTGAACCGAACCTGCAGAATATCCCGATCCGGACACAGATGGGGCGGGAGCTGAGGCGCTTCTTTGTGCCGCACGCGGGAGAATATTTACTGTTGGATGCCGACTATTCACAGATTGAATTGCGGTTGCTTGCGCACATTTCCGGGGATGAAAACATGATTTCCGCATTCAGATCCGGCTTTGATATTCACTCTGCCACTGCCTGTCTGCTTTTCGATACGACGCCGGAAAATGTGACGGTTGAAATGCGTAAAAAGGCAAAGGCGATCAACTTCGGCATTTTGTACGGAATGGGTGAATATTCGCTCTCCAAGGATCTTCATATTTCGGTCGGTGCCGCAAAAGCCTATATTGAACACTATCTTGCTACCTATCCGAAGGTGGGCGCATATCTGGAAGGAGTCATCAAAGAGGCTTATCGCGACGGTTATGTAACCACGATGTTCGGGCGGAGACGCTATATTCCCGAGCTTGCGGCGCAAAACAAGAATACCAAGCATTTTGGAGAACGTGTTGCAATGAACAGTCCCATACAGGGAAGTGCGGCGGACATCATCAAGATTGCCATGATCCGCACGGACCGCGCGCTGCGCGCATCGGGGCTGGATGCGAGATTGCTTTTGCAGGTGCATGATGAGCTGTTGGTGGAAGCACACCGCGATTGTGCGCAGGAGGCGTTGGCAATTCTGCGGGATGCCATGGAACATGCGGTGGAGCTTTCCGTTCCGTTGTCTGTGGATGCAAAAACAGGCGGGAACTGGCTGGAAGCACACTGAAACCAGACGGGAGGAAAACAGATGATACCAAAGCGTGCAAGCGGCGTATTGATGCATATTTCATCATTGCCGTCGGTATATTCCGTGGGGGATTTCGGAGCGGATTGCTACCGTTTCATTGATTTTTTGGCAAAGGGCGGCTTTACCTATTGGCAGGTTCTGCCGTTTTGCATGACGGATGAGTGCAATTCCCCTTATAAATCTTACTCTGCCTTCGGAGGAAATCCATGGTTTGTCAGCCTGGATTTGCTGCATGAAGACGGACTGCTGACCTCGGAGGAGTTGACGCATGCAAGGCAGCAGTCCCCGTATGCCTGCGAGTATGAACGCCTGCGGCGGGAGAGACTTCCGTTGCTTGCGCGTGCCGCGGGTCGGGTCCGCGACCGTTCTGCTGTTCTCGATTGGCTTTCCGGGCATCCGCGAATTGCCGAATTCTGTTCGTTCATGGCATTGAAAGAGGCAAACGGGCAGAAGCCGTGGTATGCCTGGAAGGTCTGTGAGCCGGATCCTGAGTCGGTATTTGTCTGGGCGTTTATCCAGTATGCATTTTTCACTCAATGGCAGAATGTGCGCGCCTATGCCAATGACAAGGGAATCCGGCTGATCGGGGACGTGCCGATTTACGTTGCCCATGACAGTTGTGATGTGTATGCGCACCGGGAACAGTTTTTGCTGGATACAAACGGTTTCCCGACCGCCGTTGCCGGTTGCCCGCCGGATTATTTTTCCAAGGACGGGCAGTTGTGGGGGAATCCCCTTTATCATTGGGCGGCAATGGAGGCTGACGGATATGCCTGGTGGAAAGAGCGTATTTCACACATGCTGACCCTGTTCGACGGTGTCCGGATTGACCATTTCCGCGGGCTTGCCGGTTATTGGAGCATTCCCGCGGATGCCGAGACCGCCGCACAGGGGCACTGGGAGAAGGGACCGGGAGAACCGTTGGTGGATGCCCTGCGCGAAATTGCGAAAGAGAAGCAGGGGATTATCATTGCGGAGGACCTCGGGGATATTACCGAGGATGTGGCGGAACTGGTCTGTTACAGCACGTTTCCTGGTATGCGGGTCTTTCAGTTTGCGTTTCTTGGCGACCCTGCCTCTCCGCATCTGCCGCACAATTTTGTGCGCAATGCGGTTGCCTATACCGGAACCCATGACAACAACACACTGCTTGGGTACGTTTGGGAGAGCCGTGAGGAAGACCGGCGCCGGATGCTCCGTTATTGCGGATTTAACGGAACAGATTGGAATTGCCGAGAAAGCTATGACGCGATCCTGCGGACCATGTATGAGAGTGTGGCAGATCTGGTGATCCTGCCTATTCAGGACCTTTTGGGGTTTGGTGCCGACACCCGGATGAATATTCCCGGAAATCCGGAGGGCAATTGGCGGTTCCGTGTGACTGCAGAACAGCTTGCCTGTATTGACACGGCGAAATGGCGGGATATGGCAGAACTCTACGGTCGTTTATAAGTTTATAGCAAGATACAAGGAAAATCCCCGTCTGTTCGTTCCTGACAGACGGGGTTTCTCTTTCTCTGTTCTGCATAGCTTACTGATACAATTTATATTTCAAACGGAGGTTATCTGCGATCATTGCAATGAATTCGGAATTGGTGGGCTTTCCGCGGTTGTTCTGAATGGTGTATCCGAAATAGGAGTTCAGGGTGTCCACATCGCCGCGGTCCCATGCGACCTCGATGGCGTGGCGGATGGCGCGCTCCACACGGGAAGTGGTTGTCTGGTATTTCTTGGCGACAGACGGATAGAGAACCTTTGTGACCGAGTTAATGATCTCGGAGTCCTTTACGGTCAGGAGGATTGCCGTGCGCAAATACTGATACCCTTTGATATGCGCGGGAACACCGATCTGGTGGATGATTTTGGTTACCTGCGTTTCAATGTCCGGCGTGTGTTCATCCGCTCCCGGAACTACGGTCAGATTTTGCTCGTCCTTTCGCCGGCTGCGCAAAATAGTTTCCACATGTTCGCACAGACTGGTGGGATTCACCGGTTTGATCAGGCAGAGCTCGGCGCCTGCGTTCATTGCCTGTACGAAAATATTCTGATTAGATACCATGGATGTCAGAATAAAAGCGGGAACGCGATCGGGGGCATAATCGGACGGTTTCACGCTACGGATAACGCCGATTCCGTCCAGTCTGGACAGCCAGATATCGATGATGGCAATGTCCGGATGAAATTTCATCAGCTTTTGTACCGCCTCCTCGCCGTTGGTGGCTTCTTCAATGTAGTGGCATCCCGCACGTCGCAGGCTTTCCCGCATAGAAGCCCGTGAGGTGGGATTCTCATCGGCAATCAGTATCTTTGTGTTGTATTCCATAATTCTTGGTTTCCTCCTGTGTTTTTCTTGATGCATTCATTTTACCATAAAATGGAAGAAATTGCAAGCCTTAATTGGAAAAAAATGTAAACAAATAATCACTCTTGGAATTGTAAAAAATTGCCAAATGTCATAGTGGGATGAATTTGCGCAAATCTGCGGGACGAAACGGGGCGTATAACGGTTGATTCGCTGAAAAACCCCCGTCCGAAGACGGGGGAAAGCATTATAAAAGATCTTTTGGGGTATAAGCACGCGTCATGGCTTTGTTTCCGTGACTGTCTGCGATTTCCAAACGGAAATAGCGGTAATCCGCAGGCAACTGTAAGGTTGCCGTTGTCAGGTCGTCCTGTAAGGAACGGACAATCGGCGTGTAGCGGGTTTCGCATCGCAGAGCAATTGCACAGGCAGGGGAAGTGTTGACCGTCACCATACCGGTTGCGGGATCTACTTCCAGCCGATGGATCGCGGGACCGGTCGAAGCGTACAGCCGTTTTTCACGCATTGCATCAAAAATCACTTCATAGGTCAGGCAATCCGCGTCGATGCAGACCCATCCGCCAAAGGAATCGCAGTGGGGAGAATCCAAGGGGTGTGCGTTATGATTGTCATCGGTAGCAACCGCGCAGGGAAATTCATTTCCTTCGCGCAGCAGGGTTTCGTACTCATAGTCCCCCCAACCGTTCAGCATTTCCTTTTCACAACCGGTATTGAACACTTCAAAGCCCCAGAGTCCGCGCAAACCGACAAAGTCATGCGCATCCTGGAAGGACCACCGTGGGTGGTTGTATTGGCAGAGAAAACCTGCTTCATTGCCTGTGGCAATGATCCGGTTGATTCCGTCAACACCGTAAACCCTGTCAATCGGCGGGAATGCGGTTTTCTCCGGATCGGAAGAGAAAAAGTTGAGGTGGTAAGTGTGACCCTTATCATCATTAACGTCAATTTCAATGGCGTTAAGCGGCAGGAAGTCGGCATCGCGCAGTTCGTTATGCGGGGTCAGACGGTTGTGGTCGCTGAAGGCAATGATCGCATAGCCGCGTTCCATAAAAGCCTTCTTCAACTGTTCCGGTGTCAGGCGCCCGTCCGAGAACACACTGTGCGCATGCAGGTTTGCCTTATAAAAATGTGAGTATTGACCGAGCAGTACAACAGTTTTCATCTTTTCAGCTTCCTAAGTACTTTATTGACGTTTGACTTAAAGTTCTTGGAGGGGCTTGCAAAAGCGCTCTCGAATCCCTTGTTGTTGGAAACGCACTGATTGAAGATATCAGCCATTTTGAAATAGCTGTAGTACTGTGCCAGATCATAGACGCGGTGTGCGAAAATAACATCCAGCATTTCAGCAGACTTTTCATCGCGGACACCCTTGGATGCAAGTGTGATGTCATAGTATGCACTTCTGACATACTTCTTGGAAAGAAGCACCATGGTCTCAATAACGGCAGACACATCTTCCTGATTTTCTTCAGATACGGTCTTCGGAATGGTCATTGTGGAGGAGATATTATGCACATAGGTCAGATAGTTTTCCTGAGAGGCGTCATACTTAGGCAGGGGCAGTACGCCGAAGTTATCAGCCATCTTACGCAGGTTGACAATATAGCTTGCAACTTCCGCATAGAAAAGCGATTTGTTTGCGGAGAACATTTCCTGCCCGACAATTTCTTCACCCTCCTTGGAAACCCAGGTGGTATTGCCGGTGCCGACAAAGCTGTGGATCTTATCCAGAAGTGTACTGATCTTTTGCTTTTCGTTTGCGCCGATTGCCAGTTCCAGTGAGTCACCGCTTGCGTCGATGTACTGCAGACCGCACCCGTAGAAGAGCGCGGTGCCGAGACCGGCTGTGGCGATCAGACCGTAAATGTCATCTTTGTCTGCAATGCCGTCATTGTTGACATCCTTTGCCACATCGCTCATCAGGGAGATCATTTTGTCAAGTGTCCATTCGTTGTTGGATACGAGACTGTACATGTCAGTCAGATTTTTGGATTCTGCCATTTTCTTGGAGAACAGAACCAGGAAGGTGACATCATGTGCCATGTAGTTGACATCGCTGTTCATGAAATAGACACCGCCATTCAACTGCAGTTGACGGGTACCCTGATCCCACCATTCACCTTCAAGGTTCAAGCCGTCCAGACTGTTGAAGTCATTCAACTGTCCGTCGGATGCAAGTGTGCCTGCGTCGATCATGTTCGGGAAGGCAAGAGCAACATCCGACCCGCCCGAGCTGACCTGGTTTTTGACAGCAGAAACAACATTGTCGTTTGCAGTAACCAAGTACACAAGGTTGCAGCGCTCTGCAAGCTCTGTATTACGCATATAGACCGCATTTTCAAGCGGCTCGCTGCTTGTGCTGTCCTGCTTGAGCTCCTTAACGGAGTTTCCGACATCTTTACGTGTCAGAATCTCAAAAGTTTTCTTGTTGTAGTCGACGTCAATCAGTTTCAACGCCTCCTCGACCGCATCTTTGGTTCCTTCCTCCTCGGTGGTAGTGGAGGAGCCGGAATTGGCGGTTGTTGTACTCCCGTCGTTATCATCCTTCTGGTTGGCGCAAGCAGCAAACACAGGAAGAATCAACAGCAGGCACAACAACATGCATAGTGTTTTTTTCATTGTGACTTTCTCCTTTTCTTATTTTCTGCGGAATCTCAGATGAGATTCTGTCAGGAATGATATACGTTTATTATAGCATACCTTTCCCTTAAATGCAAGTACCTGTTTGTAACAAATGGCATATTTTGCCGTCTTTCTTTACGCGGAAAGAACCATCGGGTGCTTGCAAATAGCAAGAACATGTGATACAATATATAAATGTAAGAAAAAACAGAACAGGAGGATACTGTCTTTGAAAATATGTATGCTTGATGCCGGGAGTATCGGACGGGATTTAGATCTGTCGGTATTTGGAACATGCGGTGAGTTTGTTTTCTTTTGGCAAACTTTGCCGGGGGAGATAGAGGAGCGGATTGCGGATGCCGAGGTTGTGTTGGTCAATAAGGTTCGGCTGGACCGTACGCGT
>FR890556.1:1480-2039 GCA_000433415.1 Clostridium sp. CAG:448 | reverse complement strand
GCAGGAAAATTGCGGCTGATTTGCATCGCCGCAACCGGTTACGATAATATAGATGTTGCTTATTGCCGTGAACGCGGCATTGCGGTATGCAATGTTGCGGGGTATTCCACACAAAGTGTGGCACAGCTGACCTTTGCGATGGCACTGCAGCTTGTCAACCATTTGCCCGAATATACGGAGTATGTCAGATGCGGCGCATATTCTGCGGGAACCGCCGCCAATCGGTTGGAGCCGACTTATCACGAATTGGGGGGAAGCACCTGGGGAATTGTCGGTTACGGAAATATCGGCAGACAGGTTGCACAGATTGCGCGTTCCTTCGGCTGCCGCGTGTTGATCAATCGTCAGCACAATTCGGAAGACTGCGTGCCTCTGGATACGCTTTGCCGCGAATCGGATGTGATTTCTCTGCATGTGCCGCTGACAGATCGCACGCGCGGGCTGATTGACAGAAATCTGATCGCTTCGATGAAGCGGAATGCAATTCTGATCAATGTGGCAAGAGGAGCGGTGTGTGACGAAGAGGCACTTGTCGAGGCGGTTGCGCAAAAAAGAATCG
>FR890556.1:0-1456 GCA_000433415.1 Clostridium sp. CAG:448 | reverse complement strand
GCATCGGGATTGATGTTTACACATCAGAGCCGCTTGCCGCCGATCATCCCTACATGCGTATTGCCGGGCTGCCGAACGTTTGCCTGACCCCGCATATGGCGTGGGGGGCATACGAAGCCCGGGTGCGCTGTGTGAATGAAATGGTTGCCAATATCCGCGCTTTTTGTGCCGGCGAACGCAGGAACCGGGTTGATTGACTGTGTATCTACCAGCTGCTTACTGGTTGTTCTGACGTAACCCGTAGCTGGTTGCGAATGCGGATGTGTAAGAGTCGACCGGGCAGTGAATGGTCATTGCGGACGGACATCCGTCAAAAGCCGCGTAACCGATGGACGTGACGCTTGCGGGAATTGTGATTTCCGCAAGGGAAGAGGAACCGTAAAAAGCAAACCAACCGACCGTTGTGACGGTGCTCGGCAAAACGATTTTTTTACAGATGCTTTGCTGAAATGCGCTTTCTCCGATCACAGTGACGGGATATCCGTCAATTTCGGCGGGAATCGTAACCTCGGCATCCTCCCCGACGTATTTCTCAATTGTAACACAGCCGGAGACGATTTTGTACTTGAATTTGCTCTTGTCGAAATGGGAGGTGGGTTCCGGCGAATCCGGTGTTTCCGATTTTGCCGGATCCTTGCCGGATACCGGAACGGTCTGGTTGTTGTCGCTGTCTTTCTGCAGAGCTTCCAATTCCTCTTCCAGCGCACTGATCTTTTCTTTGTAGGCAGCCGTTGCGATGTATTCTTCCTCTTTCATCCGGATCAGCTCGTCCTGGAGTTCCCGCAGTTGTTCTTCATAGTAGGAGATCTGTACCTGGTAGGCATCCGTGAGGATGCTGCCTGTTGCGGTCTGCGAGGTGTCGGTGCCCTGACGCCCCGACGACGGCGTTGCGGCATCCGGCGAGGCGGTCCCGCAGGAAATCAGCGGACAGAGCAGTGCAACGGAAAGAATACAGAGAATAAGGTGGAAGAAAAACGGTGATTTTTGGTTCATTGTTTTTTACCTGCACTTTCATATGTATTTGGGTGTTTATAGCCTACCATAATGTCCGTGGCGGATACAAGTATATTCTGTCGCCGGAAAAATATTTCCGCCTGACAAAAAGATTTGAAAAAAGACTTGACTTTTTACGCGGCTTGTTGTATAATAACCCTGTTATATTCTCATACGGGTCATTAGCTCAATTGGTTAGAGCTCTCGGCTCATAACCGAGTGGTCCGGGGTTCGAGACCCTGATGACCCACCAGAAGTCCTGCACATCAGTGTGGGACTTTTTGTTTTTCTTGGCGGTGACACGGTTCATAAAGGCCGAAAAAGGCGGCTTGATGGAGTAAAAGAGAAGTGTGACAGAACCAAGACAATATTATGCGATAATTTTGTAAATTATCCCCATCAAAAAAGGCTTGACAAATCATGGGAAAGGTGATAGAATATACGAGCTGTCGCGAAGAGCGGG
>FR890555.1:21938-23282 GCA_000433415.1 Clostridium sp. CAG:448 | reverse complement strand
AACCGTCATCGCGGCAGGTGACAACCGCTTCGGGCAGTGCGACACCGCTTCCGTCACCGATGCGTTGCGCGCGGTATGGGGGCTGTTCCACCTTGCACTTCTGCACACCGGCGGCACCGTATCCGCATACGGCGACAACCGCTACGGGCAATGCGAAACGGCGGACTGGACGGATATTGTCGATCTCGCCTGCGGAGAAACCTTTACGGTCGGCGTTTGCCGCGACGGAACGCTTCGCTTCACGTCCGACGCCCCCCACCCGGAGATTCTGCGCAATGCGCAGGGCATCCTGTCACTCGCCGCGTCGCCGGATGCGGTGGCATTGATCCGTCAGGACGGCACCGTCCTGCCCGTCGGCTTTTCCGACCCCTACACCTTTTTCTTCTCCGCCCTCTCCGACACCGTCAGCCTGCACTGCTCCGAATACCGTGTTGCCGCGCTCTGTGCGGACGGCTCCGTCCGGTACTACCCTTCCCCCATCATTCCGCAAAACAAGGAGGACTCCCCCTGTGAACAAGCAAAATAAACGCACCCTCTCCCTCGTTTTACTGCTCTGTCTTTTGCTCTCCACCCTTTCCCTGACTGCCTTTGCGCAAGGAGAATCTACAGAAATGGATCAACAGATACAATCCTACATAGACACCGGATTTCCCGCGGAATATGCGAAAAAGCTGGCAACCCTGCATTTTTTGCACCCAAACTGGACCTTTACCCCCTTGCGCATCACCGATCTGCAGAAAACCTATACATGGGACTACGTCCAGAAGATGGAAACTCAAAATCCCAAAACCAACCTGGTCAGCGCCGGGGATGCCTATACCGCCTACCGGCACGAAACCAATACGGGACGTTATGATTCCGGCTGGTATCAGGCATCCGCGGCAACCGTTGCGTACTTTATGGATCCGCGCAATTTTCTCAACGAAAAAGACATTTTTCAGTTTAAGAACCTGCAAAACAGCGGCAACACCGTCACTCCCGACATGATTGAAACCGCGCTTTCCGGCACCTTTATGGCAGACACCAAACTGGAAAACGGAATGACCTATGCGGAATACTTTGTGTCACTGGGAGAAGAGCTCGGCGTCGACCCCATTCATCTTGCCGCACGGGTACGGCAGGAGCAGGGCGTCAAGGCAGGGGTACTGGTCTCGGGCGCATGCGGTGACCGGCTCGCCTATTATTATGAAAACAACATACAGGAAGAAAACGGCAAGCTGATCAAAGCTCCTTCTTCCGGATATACCAAGGACGATCTGCTCGCCTATAACGGCTATTACAATTACTTCAACATCGGTGCCGCCGGAACCGGCTATTTTCAGATTTATCTGGGTGCTATGAAAG
>FR890555.1:20976-21917 GCA_000433415.1 Clostridium sp. CAG:448 | reverse complement strand
GCGCAAAAAGGAACCGCAGCCATGAAAGAGACATGGGGCGGCAGCGCCTCCTGGGATACCCGGTGGAAAGCACTGTACGGCGGCGCTTTCCGGATTCGTGAAAAGTACATCGACGACTACCAGAATACGCTCTACCTGCAAAAGTTCAATGTCGATCCCCGCTCCAAGCGCAATTTCTGGGGACAGTACATGCAAAACATCTCCGGCGCTTTCAGCGAGGCGCGCACCTTCTATACCTCCCTTGTCTCCTCCGACTGCCTGGATCTCCCCTTCAATTTTCTGATTCCGGTTTACGACGACATGCCCCAGACAGCGTGCGCCATCCCCCCGACAGCGTGCGCCGACCCCGCAGGCGGAACATGCGCGCCCTTTGCCGCAGCGGACAGCGGCTTTTCCACCCTGTCCGGACTGCGCTCCCCGCAACGCACGGAAGGCTCACCTGATACCCCTTATTGTGCCACGCTGACGGATCCGGTTACAGCGGGAGAAGCACTCACGATTGAAGGCTTCTCTGTCAGCACCAGTGCGCTGGGCGATTTCGCCTACGCAGTCGACGGCGGTGCATGGCAGGAAACGGAAAGCGAGAAGAATCCGGAAATCTGCACCGCTTACAGGGAAAATTACCGCCCGAGCACCCTCGGCTCCAGTAAAAATGCCTATACTGTCACGTTGCAGACGGATCAGCTGTCGGCGGGAACCCACACGCTTGCCATCCGCGCTACGGTCAGCGGCAGGAGCAATTCCGTCCGGTACTATCTCGCGGCGCTCCTGACCTTTACAGTCACAGAGGCACCGCAAACAACGGAATCCGAAACAGAAACGGAAGCGGAAACCGGAGCACCGTCCCCTGATTCCGGCACACAGACAACGCAGGAAACAGCCACGCGGAAAGAACCAGACACCCCGGCACCGGGAACCGATCTGACCGCAACCGATACCGC
>FR890555.1:12682-20907 GCA_000433415.1 Clostridium sp. CAG:448 | reverse complement strand
GACCGCCCAGGCGGCTGCGGCAGTGTGATCAGCCTCTCGCTCTTCCCTGCCATGCTTACTTTTGCGATTCTGTTGCGCAGAAAGGAGAAACAGGCATGAGCGCTACCGCTGTAAAAAATGTCAAAAAGCGCATTCTGCTCATCGTCTGTGCAGCAGCGGCGCTTGTCCTGGTCGCATTGGCATTGCTCTTTTTGTTGCACCCGCGCTTTCTCTACCGCCGTTTTCTGATTGCGGACACCGTAAGTTCCTGGTTTGACAAGGCGGAAATGCAAACGGTATCCCCGGAAACGGTCTCCGTTGCGGCAGAGGAGCTGCAAAAGGATTCCCGGATACGCACCGACAACAGTCTTTTGCTTGTCCGAAAGGGATACGCCCTGCCGGCGGATTACCAGGACCGCGTGGTACTGCAGGAGTACCGTGAAACGGGACTTCTGATGGAAGAAAACCTCATTGCGCCCTTTTCCGTTCTCTCACAGCAGATTTTGGAAAAATTCGACAAAAAGCTCCTGATTACCAGCGCCTACCGGACAGCGGAAGAGCAACAGCAGGCAATCGCAGAGGAGGGCGACCTTGCAGCAGGCGTCGGCGAAAGCGAACACCAGGCAGGACTTGCCCTGGATGTGGCGGTCAAGGGCTACGGCGGCGCCTCCTTTCTGAAAACCGATGTCGGCAGATACCTCAACCGCAACGCCTGGCGGTACGGCTTTATCATCCGGTATCCTTACTACGGCACGGAACAGACCGGTATTTCCTATGAGCCATGGCACATCCGGTATGTGGGACAGCCGCACGCAACGCTGATTGCCCGCAACCGCCTGACACTGGAGAGCTACCTCGACTCCCTGACCCCAGGCACCTTCTATGCCTACGGCGACTGGCTGATCTCCCTGCAACCGATCGGGGAATCCTACCGGTTTCCCGCAGAATACGAATCCCTGACCGTTTCTCCCGATAACCGGGGAAACCTTCTGTTTACATTTACCGTCAAAGACTGAAAGGAATCAGAAAAATGCTGGATAAAAAAGCAAAATACGACAAAATTTATGCCTGTTGGTTAGGTAAAAACATCGGCGGAACGCTGGGAACGCCGGTGGAAGGGTGCAAGGAGGTCATGCACCTGGACTGGTACCCGCACCTGGACCCGGACGGCGGCGCCCTGCCCAATGACGACCTGGATCTGCAACTGCTCGGACTGCACGCCGTCGAACAGTACGGTGTACGGCTCACCGCCAAAGACATCGCAAAAGAGTGGACCGAGCACGTCTATTTCCCGTGGGACGAGTACGGCTATGCAGGAACCGCAATGCGCATGGGGTTCACCCCGCCCTTTTCCGGCATGTTCGACAATGCCTTTACCGATTGTATGGGCAGTCCCATCCGCTCCGAAATCTGGGCGGGCATGTGCGCAGGAAACCCAAAGCTTGCCGCCTACTTTGCCTGGCAGGATGCCGTTGTCGATCACGCAGGCGGTGAGGGGGTATTCGGGGAAATCTTCAATGCCGCTCTGGAGGCTGCCGCTTACACCAATCCGCATGTGGAAGAAATCATAGAGGAAGCGCTGACTTACATTCCCGCAGAATGCCGTGTGCACCGCGCGGTCAGCCACATCCTGGCGCTGTACCGGAGCGGCATGCCGCTGTCGGAAGCGCGCGAGGCACTTCTCTCCGCGCATGGCAGATATAATTTCACCGATGCACCGCAAAACATCGCCTTTGAGCTGTGCGGTCTGCTTTGGGGTTCCGACTTTGAGGATGCCATTCTCAAGGTCGTCAATCTCGGCTATGACACCGACTGTACCGTCGCCACCTGCGGCGCTATTTGGGGAATTCTGCACGGAACCGCGGGAATTCCGGAAAAATGGTCTGCTCCCATCGGGGATGCCATTACCGTTTCGGCACAGATCCGCGGCTTCCGGGCGCCTAAAAATCTTGCGGAACTGACCGAGCGAACCATTTTGGCAGGCAAAAAACTGGCGCTGGAAGACACGGACCGCTATGTCATCACCTATGAGGATCAACACGATTTCGCCGTTCAGCACTATACGCTGCCCGCAGACGCGGACAGCCATGAAGCCTTCCTTGTGGATCTGCGCTACCCGGACGGTCCCGTTATGGCACCCGCCTGCCGGATTGACCTGACCCTGACCAACCGCACCGCCTGCCGCTGGCTTGTACGCGTGCACGCCGAAGGAACCGGCATTTATACCTGGTCGGATGACAGTGCCGATGCCCTGATTCCGTGTGATGTCGCACCCGGAGAAACCGTGCGTCTTTCACGCACCCTGCTTTCCGCCTGCGACGGATTGCCCCGCGTCAACACGGTCAATCTGTACATAGAGCGTCAGAACGCCGGCAGTCTCTGGACAACCTACACCATTCCCTTTACCATCCTGACCCCGCACCGCTGGTATCTGAACAAACAGGACACGGCAGTCGCCGGGGCAACCGTATGCTTTACGGAACCCGCAGAAAACGGCATCTACATTGCGGAGACCATCCTGCATACCCCCATCGGACGGGAAACGCTCCTGTTCTGCAACACGGAGGATGCCATGCGCCTGGAGTTGGACGGCGAATGCATCCTGGACGCTCCCGCCGGGCTTCCCTTCCTGCCTGCGTACCACCGCTGCCCGAAGGAACAGCGCATAACCCTGCATCTGGCAGAGGGACCGCATACCCTGCGTATCACCATCACGGCAAAAAAGCCCCCGCGCTTTGTCTTTTCCACCAAGCTCTTTTTCTTTTCCCCCAATCCCCCCGCCGTTGTCCCGGAACCGGGGAACTTCTTCTCTTACATCGACAACGTCTGTAATCTCAAACTGACCTGACCGCAACCGCCCGGAAAATTTTTTCAACTTTTTTTCAAAAACCCCTTGCAATCCGAAAAAGAATGTGGTATAATACATTCCGTTGCGGAGGCATAGCTCAGCTGGTTAGAGTACTTGCTTGACATGCAAGGGGTCACTGGTTCGATTCCAGTTGTCTCCATTCAACGCCCGGATACTTCGGTATCCGGGCTTTTTGTTTGCCGGACAAAAATTCCGGGATTTCACTTGCAATCGTGGGCAACCTGTAGTATAATGAAAAAGAACCAAATCTGAACCCCGGAGTGTGACTTTGTATGATCGGATATTATAATTACACCGTAATCCTGACCTATGTCAGCTTGCTTTCCTCCGCAATCGGTATCTTCCTGTGCGCCATCGGTGAACCCGTTGCGGCGGTCTTTTGTCTGATGGCATCCGGATTCTGCGATATGTTTGACGGAAAAATTGCCGGAACCAAAAAGGACCGTACCGATGCAGAACGTCACTTCGGCATCCAGATCGACTCACTGAGCGATATTGTCTGTTTTTGCGTGCTTCCGGCATGTATCGGAAGTGCGCTGATCGCCCATCACACCCAAAACTGGACTGACTACTGGTGGTACATGCTGCTTGCGCCTCTCCTGATTCTGTGCGGACTGATCCGCCTGGCTTATTTCAATGTGACCGAAGAAGTCCGGCAAAAAAGCGAATCCGGCAGACGGAAGTACTATTACGGTCTTCCCGTAACGGCAAGCGCAGTCATTGTTCCCTTTACTTTTTGCTTTGAACGCCTCTTCCGCCCGGATGGGGCGTCGGTAGGGGCAGGACTCTATACCAACGGATTCCGGATTTTTTATGCCGCATTCCTGCTTGCGACGGCAATCACCTACATCACGCCGCTGCGGTTGCGCAAACCATACAAAGCCGGCATTGCCCTGCTCTCCCTTCTGGGAGGTGCAGAACTGACCGTCCTTCTGATGAATTTTGTATGCGGCATATTCTGACCTGATCCTCAACGCAAGAAAGGGGTAGCGCTACCCCTTTTTTGTGTTTTTGCCGGTTCACTGCCCGATGACCTGACGCGTCTTGCTGAGCAACACGGCAACATCGGCACGGGTCAGTTGCGCATTCGGTGTCAGCTTGCCGTCGCGGCTGTCAAGAATCCCCAATGAATGCAGCGAATCAAACGCCTCGCTTGCCCACGCGGGAATGCTGTCACTGTCGGCAAACGTCTCGCTGACACGCAGTTTGGCATAGCCGATCATATTGGAAAGCACGACTGCCGCCTCCGAACGGGTAATGGGCTGATCCGGGCGGAAACAAAGCTTTCCATCCTGCTCAAATCCCTTAAAATATCCCTTTTCATATGCCGTTGCAATGTATCCCTTCATTGCCTGCGGGATATCCGCATCGTCCGCATATCCCGTATTTGCAACATCGGCGCACTGCATGCCGATTGCCTTCATCGCCGTCACTAAGAATTCCGCACGCGTAACCGTCTTTTCGGGATAAAAATAGTAGCCGTTGCCCACCTGCATGCCGCTCATGATTCCTGCACCGGTCAGGCGAATTGCGGCAACCTGTGCGGGGTGATTCTGCATGTCGGAGAAGGTCGCCTTGGCGCGTTTTTCCTCCACGCGGACGCTGACCGTCGCGCCGGCACTGTAATTTCCGTATTGATCGTAGGCAATATAGCGGAAGCTGTCATTCCCCGTATAACCGCTCTGCGGTTTGTAAACATAAGCGCCCGTATGTGCATCCGTGATCTCCAAGGTTCCGTGCACCGGGTACTCCGCAATCTCATAGGTCAACCGGTCCCCTTCCGGATCATACGCCCGCATGACACCGTAGGCATTGACGCCGGTGTAGGTCTGCAACGCAAGTGAAACCGCCGGTACGGTTGCAACGGTCGGGGAATAATTGACCTCCTTGAGCATATGAACCCGGCAGGTAACGCTGTACGGTGCGCCGTTTACCGCTACCTCAAAGGTTCCCGTGCTCTCCCCCGTTCCGGTCTGCGCATAGATCAGCCGGGCAATATGACTCCCCGTCAGCACCTGTCCCTCGCTGACCGGCGAAGACCCGACAAACAGCCTTCCCTCCGCGGAGGACGGCAGGCGGGTGATCACGACACTTTCGATCGAAGACAGATTCATGGCACGGGCAAAGCTCTGACTGTCAAAGGCAACTTCATCTCCGCAAAGTCCTGCCACATGCATTTCCGTTTCAGCCGCCAGATGATACAGTGCAGGGCTAACCGCCGTTTCCTGTTCCCCGGCTGCATGTGCGCCCGTCACCAACGCCGCCGTCATACCCAGAAACAACATCATTTCCCAGAGTATCTTTTTCATACCATTCACACTCCATTTCCAGAATTTCACTATATTGTATGGCAGCCGGTACCGGAATATGACGGCAGAACCGTTTTTCCGGATTGCCGGTCGGGCGTATATTGTTCATTTTTTGTTCTTTTTATACGCATTGCATGTTCATATATATGTGCAATAATATGATATATTGGATCAGAATGGTCTGTGATTTGCACATAGTATTGCACAATCATTGCATACAGACAAATGAAATTTGTATCTTTATATGTCCATTCAATCCAAAACAATCAATCACCGAGAAAAGGAGTGCTTCCCCATGAACGTTCTGAGAAAATGTATCGCCTTTGCACTGATTCTGTGTATGCTCCTGCCCATGCTCGCCTGCGCCTCGGATCAGGAGAACAACAATGAAGAAAAAACAACCGGCGCCGGCAACGTCGAGAGTTCCGGTGAAGCACCGGATCCCTTTGCAGGTACCGACTATAAGGGCAAGGAATTCCGGATTCTGACCTCCACCAATGCCGCATCCGTCGGAATGGGAAACTCCAACTTTATGATTGAGGGAACCGGACAAACCGGAGAGGACATCGTATCCAATGCCGTCTACCAACGCAACCTCGACACGGAAGAGCTGTTGAATGTCAAGCTGAAGTTCGTCCGTATGGATCAGACCTATGATCAGGTTGCCAATGACATCAAACGGATGGTCGACGTCGGAACCGATGATTACGACCTGATTATCAACGATCTGTACCCGCTTGCAGGGTTAACCTATCGGGGCTACTTCTACAATGTCGCAGACACAGGCTTTGAAAACCACATTGATCTGACCCAAAACTATTGGTACAGCGACTATATGAAGGATATTTCCCTGCACGAGGACTACCAGTTCCTGATGGCGGGAGATTATTTTGCGGATGTGCTGCGCAGTGCGCATTGTCTGTTCTACAACAAGAACCTGTATGAAAACATCTACAAAGATCCGGATCAACTGTACAACGTGGTACTGAACTACGAATGGACCTATGACTACTGGCTGAAAATTCTGGATAATTCTTACAGGGATCTGAACGGTAACAGCACCAAGGATGCCGATGACCGCTACGGCTTGCTCGTCATGGAAATGTGGGGCACCATGATCCCCATGATCGTCAGCGGCGACTGCCGTTATTACGCCCGCGACACGGAAACAGGATATCCTACGCTGACCATTTACAACGAGCGCTCCATCAAGTTGGTGGATACCCTCTACAGCATTTACTACAGTGAAGGAACCTCTCCCTGCGGCGGCGGTGGAACAACTGCCATCTTCAAAGAAAGCGATCTGCTGAACGCCTTTATGGAAGGCAAGGGACTTTTTGTCGGTTATCAGCGTCTGGGCTCTCTGGAAAATGTGCGGAACAGCCCCATCAGTATCGGCGTTATTCCCTATCCGATGCTGGAGGCATCCGACAAAAAATATATCACCAGCTCCCATGACACCACTGAAATCGGCGCTATTCCGCGCACTGCCAATCCGGATAACCTGCCCTTTATCACGGCGTGTATCGAAGTGCTCTGCCGCGAATCCGCAAAAACAGTGATTCCGGAATATTACGAAACCGCACTCAAGGTCAAATATGCCAGCGACGCCAATGTAGCTGCCATGATCGATATTATCCACGACAACTTCGGGAACACCTTCCAGCTCGCTTACGACACCTCGCTGAACTCACTTTTCAAGAATATGTTCTACGAAACCATTCACTCCAAATCCAACAAATTCTCCTCCAGCGCAACAAGATCCACCAAGAAAGCCGAAAACGCGCTCAACAAAATCATCCAAACATTTGAAAAGGATGTTGTCAACAAATCTTAACGGAAAGAAGGAACTCACATGTCTTATCCAATCACCTACTGGTACGGCATTCCGGAGGCATTTGTATGCCGTGAACGTTTGCAGGAAGCCAAGGAAGCCGGGTTTACCGTTATTGAATGCCGCTACTCCAAAGAAACCAATCTCCGCGTGCTCGAACTTTGCGCAGAGCTCGGGCTGGGTGCCTTTGTCTACGACGAAAGGATGCAATTGGCAGTTGACGGCGCCGATGGCTGGGAGGACGCACTCCGTGCCATGATCCGTGACTACCGCGACTGCCCTGCGCTCCTGCAATGGTTTGTCAAGGACGAACCGACCGACGCCTTGTTTTCGGTTTTGGGGCGCATCGCCGCTTTCATGCGTGAAAACGATCCCGCACACCCCGTCTACATCAACCTTCTGCCCCTGGTTGCGGTTCTGCCGATCGAAAACTATGAGCGCCATGTCAGAGGATTTCTGGAGGCGGTTCACCCTGCCCTTCTTTCCTACGACCACTACAATCTGATGAAACGTGAAGTTCCCTCTCTGGATGGTCTGGTCGAGGCGGCAATGTCACCGGAATGCCGCGCACGCAACCACTGGGAAGATAAACTGTTTGCCGCATATGACCGCGGTGACTACTACAACAACTTGGAGATTATCCGCACCGAAGCGGCGCGGGTACAGATCCCGTGGATGCAGATCATTCTGCTCGTGGAGCACTGGGATTACAGATGGCTGACCGAAGGCGAGGTGCGTTGGGAAGCATTCACTTCCTTGGCGTACGGCTCCTCGATGCTCTCCTATTTCACCTACTGGACGCCGGGCGTTGCCCACACGGAGCCTTGGTCCTACCATCACGGTATCATCGAATCGGACGGCACCCGCGGAGAAAAATACGAAACGGTCAAACAGATCAACCGGGAATTGCAGACATTGCACACGGCACTTGACGGTGCCGCATCCACCGGCGTCTTCCACGTCGGTCCGGAATCGGATGCACTGGTACACCCCTTTGCGGGATTTGCCGGTTTACAGGCGGTCTGTGCGGAACGTGCTGTGCTCGGATTCTTTGAAAACAATCTGTTCGTTGCGGTCAACAAGCTGCACCATGAAGAACAGACCATGACCTTTACCTGTGCGGGACCGCTTCTGCACCTCGATAAAAAAACGGGCACATGGCTCCCTCTTGCCGACAAAACCTACCGGTTTGCCCCGGGGGACGGCGAGTTGTTCCGGCTGGGATAAACCGTGT
>FR890555.1:11915-12630 GCA_000433415.1 Clostridium sp. CAG:448 | reverse complement strand
GGCAGAATCCGTCTGCCGCACCCCGTTTTCTCTCTGTAACAGTGGTACTTTATTTGATTGCATCCGTGCGGATAATGAAGCGGACACTGCCCTTCATCTCATCGCTGATACCGCTGAATGCCGTGTAATCCTTCGACACCTCAACCGTTGCACGAACGCGTGCTACCAATTCCTTCAGGTCGCCGTTCACTGCCGCAGTCAGCTTTTGCATTCCCTGCTCATCCAGAATCTGCAAACCGTCACGCAACTGCATGGAGCCGTCCTTCAGTTTTCCGATTCCGTCGGTCAGTGCCGGTGCTCCGTCCTTCATCTTCAGAATTCCGGTCAGCAATTCCCGGATACCCGCATCCAGTGTCACAGACCCGTCATACAGATCGCTTGCGCCCTGTTTGAGCGCATCCGCACCGTCACTGGCATCCTTGGCACCGTCCGTGTAGTCGGCAATACCCTTGTAGAATTCATCGTACTCATCCAGACCCGCAATCAACTGATCAATGCTCCGGACGCCTGCCTTTGCTTTGGCTACTGCTTCTTCAATCTGCGCTTTGACCTCGTCGCTCTGCATATTGCTCTCGATCAGCTGCTTGACCTGCGCATCGGTATTCTCGGAAATCAGCGCCTGCACCTCTGCTGTCTGCATCTGCAGATCCGTTGCAGCCGTGATTTTTGCCTTGACCCCATCGCTCGCCATCTGCGCGTCCACAGCCGCCGGGAT
>FR890555.1:0-11905 GCA_000433415.1 Clostridium sp. CAG:448 | reverse complement strand
CCCCCAGCCGCCGTGATGGCTTTTTGCTGTTCCTCACTGATCACTCCGGCTTCCACACCCTTGCGGTAATCGTCAAGGGTCATTCCCTGCGTTTCCAGAACCGCCGCAAGTACCTGCTCACGAACGGCGGCAGTCACCTGCGCCTCTACGTTTTTGCGTACCTCAGCAGTCACAGTAGCCGTAATGGTCGGTCTGGCAGCTTCCACCTTCTCGGTAATCTTCTCCAATGCAACTGCCTGTGCCTGTTTACGGACATTGCTCTCCGAAAGGGCTTCCTTCACAGCTGAGAGCACGGTGTTGTAGTTTTCAATGGTCAGATCCTGCGGCAATGCCAGCCCTGCTGCCTCCAACTGCGTCTGCGCAGTCAAAAGAAGTGTTTCATAGACCTTCTTTGCACCGCTGTTCAGCTCATCGTTATGTCCGACCAACGTATGCAGACCATCTGCAAGCTCACCTGCGCCGTTCTTGAGTTCGCCGGCACCCGCGGTCAGCTTTCCGCTCCCGTCTTTCAGTTTCTGCGCTCCCTCTGCTAACTGATTGATTCCCGCAACCAGTTCGTCCGATTTTTCCAAAAGCGTGGCAATGCCATCATACAGTTCGGAAGAACCGCTGACCAACTGTTGCACTCCGTCGTTCAACTCCTGCAACTTGCTCTCCAACTGATCAATCTTGTCAAATCCGGAAAGGTCCAGTTTGTTGAACAACTCATTGGTTGCAACCGTTACCGTGTTGGTCATTTCGAAATTCGTCACATCGGCACTGATCTCCACATAGGAAGGGATTTCCACGACATCCGCATCCAACCCCAGATTTTCTCCCAGTCCGGGCAGTGCAAGACCGATCACCACCGTGCGATCCCCGTCGCTGACCACTTTGCCGTTGGAAACCTCCACATTGGAGAAGATCTCATTCTCAAGGAGCATACCGGTCAGCATGGCAAACGGCACGTAAATCTTCTGCTTCTCGCCGTCGATCTCCACCGTTTCATACTGTCTGTTTTCATAGGTAATCCGCATGGAAAGCTTTCCGCTCTTTCCGACGAGCGATGCGGCATCCGTCTCTTTTCCGTCCAGGGTATAGGTGATCTTCATTCCCACCGGCACTTCTTTATCGATGTTGCCCTGGTAGTAGATATCCTTCCCTGCGGCATCCCAAACAAGCACACCGTCCCGGTTGGTATATCCCTCATCACCCTTGACATTCTCGATTCCGGACAAATCGCTCTTGTCATTCAGGGTCTGATCGTTCAGCACATTCTTCAAATGATCGCTGACAATCAGCTTTTTCACAGTGCCGTCCGCACCCGCAATCACATAGACCGTTTCGCTCTTCTCCGGCGCCTTCACATCCTCTTCCCCGTCCTTTTTCAGAAGATCGGAAAGGACGTTCTTGTCCGCCGGATCCATTGCCTGATCGGCATGGATTGCCGTGATCGGCATGGATTGCCGAAACCGCCACACCGGCACTGCCGCCCAGCACTGCCGCGCAAAGCAAGAGGGAAAGCCCTCTGATTCTGTTCTTCTTGGTAAACATCATGTATTTCTCCTTTACTTCACAATCACTTATCAGTTTTTGGTTTGCTTCTGCTTTTTCGAATTCATTCCCAATGTCGTCACACAGATCAACTTATCGCAGAGCATCAACAACGCAGGCAGAATAAAGATGACGCACAGCATACTGACCACAGCACCGCGTGCCATGAGCATGCACATGGATTTGATGATGTCAATATCCGAATACAATGCCACACCGAAGGTTGCCGCAAAGAGTCCCATGCCCGACACAATAATGGAGGGGATGGATGCCGCAAGCGCGGTTGTGACTGCACTGCGTTTGTCATTGCCGGCTATGCGTTCGGTCTTATAACGCGTTGTCATCAGGATCGCGTAGTCCACCGTTGCACCCAACTGAATCGTACTGATGCAGATCGGGGCAATGAACGGCAGTGACTGTCCGAGATAGTGCGGCAATCCGAGGTTGATGAAAATAGCAAGCTCAATGACCGCAATCAGAATGAACGGCAGGGTTGCGCTCTTTTCCACAAAGAAGATGATCAGGAAAATTGCCAAAATGGAAATGGCATTGACCACCTGGAAGTCGTGATTGGTTGTCTCAATCATATCCTTCATGCAGGGCGCCTCACCAATCAGCATACCGGTGGGATCGTACTTCTTCAGAATGGCATTCAGGCTGTCGATCTGCCCGTTCACCTGGTCACTTGCGACCTTGTACTCCGAGTTGATCAAAAACAGTTCCCATTTGTCACTCTTCAGGATGGAAACAATGCTCTCCGGTAAAATCTCCTCCGGTACGGCAGAACCGATGACCGATTCCAGACCGAGCACATATTTCACACCGTCCACCTTTTCCATTTCTTTGATCATGGAGCGAACCGCTTTGCCGGAAAGGTTGGCGTCGGCAAGTACCATGTGGGTAGAGGCAATGTTGAACTCTTCGGACAGTTTGGAGTTTGCAATCACATATTCCATATCCTCCGGCAGACACTGTCCCATATCATAATAAACTTCATCGTTCGTCTTCTGATACCCGTAAAGTGCCGGGGCAATCAGCAACAGGAAGATCACAAGGAAGATCGGGAAACGCTTGGTTACAAACCCTGCCATCTTCTTCATGTCAGGAATCAGGGAGCGGTGCTTGGTCTTCTGCAACGGCTTATCAAATACCAAAATCAGAGACGGAAGAACCGTTACGCATCCCAACACACCCAGAAGCACACCCTTCGCCATCACAAGCCCGAGGTCACGTCCCAGTGTAAAGGTCATAAAGCACAGCGCCGCAAATCCGGCAATGGTCGTTGCGGAAGAACCGACAACCGAGGTCAGTGTGTCCCTGATGGCATATGCCATCGCCTCTTTATGATCCGCATAAAGCTCCCGCTTTTCGTTGTAACTGTGCCAGAGGAAAATGGAATAGTCCATTGTGACGGCAAGCTGCAACACCGCGGACAATGCTTTTGTAATGTAGGAAATCTCGCCGAAGAAATAGTTGGTTCCGAGATTGAGCAAAATCATCATGCCGATGGAGAGCAGGAACACAAACGGCACCAGCCAACCATCCAGGAAAATCAACATGGCAACCGCCGCAAGAATCACGGCAATGGCAACGTAAATCGGCTCCTCCTTCTCGCAAAGGTCTTTCAGATCCGTCACCAACGCGGACATACCGGAAACAAAGCTCTGCTTCCCCGCCACCGAACGGATTTCACGGATGGCATCCATGGTTACATCCGCGGATGTCGCGCTGTCAAAGAACACCGCGATCATCGTGGAATGATCGGTATTGAATGCCTCATAGATCTCATCCGGAAGAATCTCCATCGGAATGGACACATCCGCAAGCGTATTGTACCAAAGCACGGTTTCCACGTGATCCACCGTTTTAATCTTCTCGGTCAGCTTTGCCACATCTTTCTGCGGCATATCCTCCACAATAATAAAGGAAAAAGCACCTTTTCCGAAATCCTTAAGCAACTCCTCCTGCCCCTTGACCGTGTCCATATCCCCCGGCAGGTAATCCAGCATGTCGTAATTGATCCGTGTCCCGATCATGCCGAGCACAGCGGGAATCATCAGCACAGCAGTCAGAATCAGAATGAGCACGCGGTATTTGACTACCGCTTTTGAAAAACGCATCTTACTTTTCCTCTCTTTCGTCTCTTTCGTATGAAGTAACAATTTCGCAATCCGGCACCTGATTTGCGACGATCCGGACTGCGGCAACCGCAGTGGCAAGATTCAGAAGTCCCTCCGCAATCAGGGTCGTCCCCAACAGAACACCGAGCACCGCAAGACTCTTGCCCGGCTGTACCACCGGCAACGTTCCCGCCACACAGGTCAACAACCCCATGACGAGAATCACCCACCACGCGCGCAAGCCGAACTGTCTGGCATCCATCGAGATCTGTATTTTGAACAGTCCGTCCGCAACCACCATGACACCGACAATGCCGCACAGAAGCGCAACCGTCTCCGTTGGTCGGAACAGCAACACCGCGCCAACCAATTCCAACAGCACACCCGCCGCGAAATCATACTGAAAGGCAAGACGGAACAGATCCTTTGAAAAATACCCGACCAGTTTGAATACGCCGAACAGCACCATCAAAGCCCCTCCGTATCTGCCGATTGTCTGTACCGACAACGTCGGCTGACAGCACAAGACAATTCCCAACGCGATCAGCAACACCGCGCTGACGATATAACCCGTTTTCGCGATGTGCATTGGTACCGTAGAACGCATAACCACCACTTCCTTTTTGTTTACTGCCACATTATAGCACGCAGATTCCGGACTGAAAACGGGCAATGCACCCACAAATGCAAAAAAAGCGGGCAACGCCCGCGCAATTGTACAAAAACCAGACAATTCACCCCGAATTGTCTGGTGTTGGTTGCGGGTCTGCCCGCACCGATTGCTATTTCATTCAACACGTTTCATTTTCACGGATCCGACGGATCAGATCATCGGAAAGCCCTCGGCACACCTTGGTGATCTGATGAATTTCCTCCACCGCATCCTCTTTCATACCGTTCATAATCCACGCAAAAGAAAGCCCGAATATTTCACACTTAAAAAAATGAACCACCGTCTGCAGATCGCTCTCCGAAATGGTCACCCCGGCAAATGCAGTACGCAGATAACTGACCACCACATAGTCACAGATATTCATCAGGCTGCGCTCGTACAGATCCCGATTGACCGAATTGTAAATATGCCAAATTGCTTTTTTGTTTTTGACCATATAATCAAACAGGTAGGTCACACACTCATCCAGCGACTCCACCGTAGGGTACGCCGCGATCAGCTCACTCACCTGGTCATGCACAATCTCCTCAATCAGCGCAAGCATATCCTGGTAGTGATAGTAAAAGGAATTCCGATTGATTCCGCAATCCTCGACAATCATGCGAACGCTGATCTGCGACAGCGGCTTTTCATTGAGCAGTTTGATAAACGACTCCTTAATTGCCTTCTTCGTAAAATTCGGCATCTCTCTCCTCCCTTCTCCTGCCGACATCCCGGCACCAAAGGGTATTTTACCATAGCTTGCCGTTTTTGTCAATACCGCTTTGGGGAACGACGGCTTTGATCCTGTCCGCAAACTGCGCAATGGCGCCGTCGGACAAGGAAGGCAGTGCGATTCCCTCTGCGCCCCATCCGTTTTCTCCGCCGGTCAGTGCCTGCGAACGAACGGCTTTCATCATGACCTTATCCAATCCGCGGGCGCGGGCGGGATTCAGTTCCCCGCCGAAACAGGCAATGGCAAAAGCATGATGACGCAATGCGTCCGGAAACAGCTCCTCATACGCCTCCGTCCTGTCGGCAAACCCGCACAGATAAAACAACCCCAGCGGACGCGCAAGCAGGATTTGCTCGTTCCGTTCCAGATACATGCGCAGATGTCCGCTCAGCTTTCCGTACCGGATCGGTCCGCCGACCAGGATCGCATCGTACCGCTCCAACGCTTCCGGCGCGGGACTTCCGTCCCGCAAATCCTGCACCGTCATGGCATGCCGCGGCAATTCCCGTTCAAGCATATGGAGCGCAAGCGGCGTTGTCCCCGTGCGTGTATCGTAAATGGCAAAAAGATTCATACAGAGAAACGACTCTCCTTTCCCGTTCTCACAGCATTAGGTTCTGCTTTTCCCGCTGCGCCGCGAATTCTTCGTAGGTGCCCAGGAAATCGGTGCACCCTTCGGGTTTGATTTCAATGATCCGGTTGGCAACCGTGTTGACCAGTTCATAGTCGTGCGAGGTAAACAGCACGTTGCCGCGGAATGCGGAAAGTCCGTTGTTGACTGCCGTGATGGACTCCAAGTCCAGATGGTTGGTCGGCTGATCCAGAATCAGCATATTGGAGCCGAACAGCATCATGCGGGAAAACATGCACCGCACCTTTTCGCCGCCGGAGAGCACCTCCACGCTTTTGTAAACACTGTCCCCGGAAAACAGCATCCGCCCCAAAAATCCGCGCAGATAAGTTTCCGTGTGTTCCTTGGCATACGGATCGATCCATTCCAGCAGATTTTCCTTGTGTCCGTTAAAATATGCGGAATTGTCGTGCGGGAAATAAGAACGGGTGATGGAAACACCCCACTTGAAGCTTCCCTCGGTCGGCTCTATTTCTTCACAGATGATACGGAAAAATGCGGTAATTGCCATTTCGTTGCCGACAAAGGCAATCTTATCCCCTTTGCGCACCGAGAAATTCAGACCAGAAAACAACCGAACACCGTTCTGCTCGCAGGAAAGATCATTGACAAACAGAATGTCCTTCCCCGGCTCCCGATCCATCTCAAAGCCGATAAACGGGTAACGGCGGGAAGACGCCGGCATCTGTTCGACCGAAAGATTCTCCAACAGCTTACGCCGTGAAGTTGCCTGGCGGGATTTGGATTTGTTTGCGGAAAAGCGGGAAATAAATGCCTGCAATTCCTTGATTTTCTCTTCCGCGCGCTTGTTCTGTTGCTTGAGAACACGCTGAACAAGCTGGCTGGATTCGTACCAGAATTCGTAGTTACCGACGTACATCTGAATTTTTCCGTAGTCGATATCCACAATGCCGGTACAGACGTCGTTCAGGAAATGCCGGTCGTGAGAAACCACCAAAACAGTGCCGAAGTAATCGGCAAGAAAATCCTCCAGCCACTCCACGGCGGCAAGGTCCAGACCGTTGGTCGGCTCGTCCAAAAGAATAATGTCCGGATTGCCGAACAGTGCCTGTGCCAGCATGACCTTGACTTTTTGACTTTCCTTGAGGTCGGACATAAGACTGTAAAGGATCTCCTCGGGCAGTCCCAGTCCCTGAATCAGGCGGGAAACATCGCTCTCCGCCTCCCATCCGTTCATTTCGGCAAATTCACTCTCCAGTTCCGACGCGCGAACGCCGTCCGCATCCGAGAAATCCGGTTTCTCATACAGTGCGTCCTTTTCCTTCATCACATCGTACAGGTGCCGGTTTCCCATCATAACGGTATCCAGCACCGTATAGCCGTCAAAGGCAAAGTGATCCTGGCGCAAAACGGACATCCGTGCGCCCGGCTTGATTGCAACCTCTCCGGTTGCCGGCTCCAGTTCCCCGCATAAGAGGCGCAAAAACGTGGTTTTTCCGGCGCCGTTGGCACCGATCACGCCATAGCAGTTGCCGGGGTTGAATTGCAGATCCACATTTTTGAAAAGCAGCTGTCCGCCGAAATGGAAGCTGAGATTGGTAACGGTTATCATCGGTTTCTTCTATCCTTTGTCCTTTCGGGTATTTTCAATGAAACGCACTGCCGTCCGCGCAGAGCATTTCTTCACGCATGATTTCATAACAGTCGGTCGTATTGACCTCCCGGAGCAATCCGGTTTTCTCCTTGATGGCTGTCATCAGCATCTCGGCATTCAGATTGGACGTATTGCCCGCGGCAAGCACCAGGTGCAGAAGAATGGTTCCGTCCTGCACACGGAACGTTGTCCCGGCTTCCTGTACATATGAAAGAATATTGATTTCCTTATCTCCCGCCTTGGTTTTCTTGGTCATCATAATCGGCTCGCCGTGCAAAAGCGCGTCGATCGCTGCCGCCTGCGCCTCCGTTGCGCCGGAAATATGGATGCTGATCGTGTAGCATGCCGCAACAATATCATTGAATGTCGTCTGTGCCGGGTAAACATCCAGCACGCACATCTCATCGGGCAGTTCCGCATTCAACTGTTCTTTAATCTCCTGCGGCATAATTGCCCGATCGATCCTGACGTCCAGATATTCGCATTCACTTTGCGTCCCAACCGGGAGCGGGCAGCCGTAATTGAGCTTCGGGTGCGGATTGAACCCCTGTGTATACCACATGGGAATCTTTGCCCGCGTCAGTACGCGCATCCAGGTTCTCTGCAGATCCAGGTGGGAAATATATTGCAGATTTCCCGTCTTGCGGTACCGGATCCGCATGGTTTCAAAATTCGGCAAAAGCGGTCGCTCCAACCGATCGGGATAGGTTTTCTTTACTCCGTTTTCATTTTCGGGCAACATGCTCTTTCACCTCCGAACTGATTGGCTCCGCACCCCGAGCATGCCTCGCGGCAATTGGGGGTTGTTTTTGCCGCATACGCTCTTTCACGCTCACGCCACAAAAATGCCTTGCTGACCCCGCAGTCAATGACATCCCACGGCAACACCTCATCTCTTCCGAACGTGCGGTTTGCGTAAAAGGCGGGATCGATCCCGGAACGTGCAAACACACTCAGCCACTTCCGATAACTGAAAAACTCGCTCCACGCGTCAAAGCAAAATCCTTCCTTGTGCGCCAGCAGCAACGCCTTTGACAATTTACGGTCTCCGCGGGCAAATACCGCTTCAATCCGACAAATTTCGCCGTCATGGTGTGTATAACGCACCTTCCGGTCGGTCACGCACTCACCGACGTACTCCTGCTTGGCAAGCATGGTGTCCAGGTCGTCCTGGGCTTCCCACTGAAAAGGTGTAAAGGGTTTGGGAATAAAGGGAGAAACACTGATGGTCACAAGCGGCGCCCGCTTGACGTGATTGGAATTTGCGTAAAATGCCTCCACCACACGGTGCGCCAGGTCCGCAATGCCCTTCAGATCCTCGTGCGTTTCCGTCGGCAGTCCCTGCATGAAATACAGCTTGATCTGATTCTTGCCCGCGTCAAATGCCACATTGACCGCACGCATCAGATCTGCCTCCACAACATTCTTGTTGATCACATCCCGCATCCGCTGTGTTCCCGCCTCGGGCGCAAACGTGATGGAAGAAGCGCGCACGGACGCCACCTTCTCCATCAGTTCCTTCGTAAAGGAATCCACCCGCAGCGACGGCAAAGACAGGCTGACCATATTCGGATCCGTCCAGGTCAGCAACCGATCGGTCAGCTCGTCCACTTTTGTGTAATCACTGATGGAAAGGCAGCACAGCGAAACCTCTTCGTATCCTGTCGAGGCATACAACGCCCTCGCCTGCGCGTCCAACACCTCCGGTGTTTTTTCACGGACCGGGCGATAGACCATTCCCGCCTGGCAGAACCGGCATCCGCGGATACACCCGCGTGCAGGCTCCAGTACAATCCGGTCATGCACGGTGTCGATATACGGCATCACCAGCTTCTCCGGGAAAAATGCCTTATCCATGTCCTGTATGATCTGCTTTTTCACCCGCTTCGGAATATCGTCATACACAGGCATATATGCCTCCACCGTTCCGTCCTCATGGTAGGTCACGCGGTACAGAGACGGCACATACACACCCGGAATGGTTCTTGCCGCCTCGTGCAGAAATGCCGCTCTGGTATAACGTCCCCCTTCCTTCATGCGAATATACAGCCGGACAATATCCACAAGCATCTGCTCGCCCTCTCCGATATTGAACAAATCGAAGAAATCGGCAATCGGCTCCGGATTGTAGGAGCAGGGACCTCCGCCGATAACCAACGGACAGTCCTCCCCGCGCTCCGATGCCAAAAGGGGAATATTCCCCATCGAAAGCATCTGCAATACGGTGGTATAGCACATCTCGTACTGCAAGGTAAAGCCGACAAAATCAAAATCGGTCAGCGGATCTCCGCTCTCATGTGCCCAAAGCGAGATCCCGTTCTGCTTCATCTGCGCCTGCATATCCGTCCACGGTGCATAGACTCGCTCACACCAAATATCCTCTTCCCGGTTCAGACACCCGTACAGAATCCGGATTCCGAGATTGGACATCCCGATCTCGTAGGTATCCGGGAAACAAAAGGCAAACCGTGCCCTGACCTTGTCCTTATCTTTGAGCACCTGCCCGTATTCCCCGCCGCAGTATCTGCCCGGCTTCTCCACTGCCTTCAGAATAGAACTGAAATTTTCCTTCATTGCTTTTTCTTTTCCTTTTTGTTCTTTTTACCCTTCTTGCCGGTATCCGGTGTGCAAAGCCGGTATCTGATAACGCCGAAAACAGGCAGGCACACAAGAATCTGCACCCCGGCAATTTCCAATCCGTTGACCGCACCGATCGCTCCGGTCCATACCAGCACCCCGGTAACAAGCGCCAACAGCACACTGTAAAGAATCTGCAACCGCTTTCCGAAACGGCGTACAGACTGTAGCTTTTCACATGTCACAACCGGCTCCACCATATTTTCTTCCCTGCCCGTCACCAAAATACCACTGTCGGCGGTGCGGTTCATGGCTCTGTTGCGTGCCCGGAGCCGTTCGGGTTTGATCACACGGATCACCTGATCCTCTCCCCCGTGCGCATGCCGCGCCATGAAAACCTCGTTGATATTCGGGTCATAAGAGCTGATCGCCACACCGATTCCCATGCGCATCAGCGTATCCGCCGCGCGCAGAAAGTTCTTGCGCTCCTCGTAATCCACGGCATATCCCATTTTGAAACGACCGTCAACCGCCACGTAAACGACCGCGCTGTCTTCCTGACGCTGCAGGTTTCCGAGGCTGTTCTCCACGGACGGCATCGGAATATCGTTTTTGGTCAGATAGGCATAATCGCCCATCAAAATGTGTGTTGCTCCGTCCTTATACAGTTCAATTCCGTCCTCGGAAACATCCGCAATCTGCACGACCGAATCGGCAGCACTGTCGTCCGGATCCGGATCCCCCGCCACGCCTTCCAGCGTCCCGCCGATGGCATGGAACAGCTGCTGCAACAGGCGCGTGCACTCCTTTACTTCCGCCTCTCCGCGGATTTTGATTCTTGTTCTGCGGCGCACGACAAACATCTCCGTATCGCTGAACACGAGCGTCTTCTTTCCCGCATACTGCTCAACCGCCGCATCCCCGATCAGAGCGCAACCGCTCTTTTCCAACTGTGTCGCGGCATAATAGCCGGACAGTGCATAATACAGCGGGACAGACAGCGGCACGCCTGCAAGCAATACCGTCATAAAAGCGCCCAACGCACGGTTGAAGCTGCCCTGCAACGCACCGACCGCACATCCTGCGGCAACCGCAATCAAGAAAAGTGCGGCAAACAGATAAATCAACCATGCACACCCCGATGACAGATCCTCGCTTCGCCGGAAAAAGCCGGTCAGCCGGTCGACCTTCCGTACACGGTACATCCGGGTCTCTCTGCCGTCCCCTTTCTCACTCCGCGCAGTCTGCACGCGGCGCACACGGGTTCCCTCATAAAACCGGAGCGGCTCATTCTGCATCGGCTCCAGGACATACTTGTTCGCCTCCGAAGCGGCAACCTCATAGGATGAAACCGTCCTGCGCAAATACAGAATCTCTCCCACCGTACAGGCAAGCAATAAAAAGCAAACCGCAAAATGGAACATCTGCGTGCCGCTCTGCCAACGGAACAGCATAATACCGTCATACAGGACATCGGCAACCACCGCAAAAGTGACCGCCGAAAACGGCGTTGCCTCAAAGTGCAGCAGCTCCTGCACCGAGCGGTACAGAAAGCGCCAGGATACCGCCAGGCATCCCCAGAACAAAAGCATCCCGACCAACGGATAGGCAAGAGTCGACAAAAACGGATCGGTTCCGATTGTTTCCGCCGACCGGAACAGTGCCAAGTGGTCGTAAACACCGAAAAATGCAGTCAACACCGCCGTTACCACAAAGCGAAGACGCAACCGTTTGTTTTCCCTGTGAAAATGCTCTTTTTCCTTCTGCGTCTGTTTGCGATCCGCCCCGATTCCCGCATCCTGCGGTTCTGTGTCATCCTGATGGTATTTGACACTGTCCACACGTGCGTCTCCGAGCGTGCGCCGCAGCTCCTCCTCATATCCCATGCCGATCAGCATCAGAATATCGTTTTCGTCCAATTCCTCATCGGAACGGATTTCCGACAGCACTGCCCGCTCGCGTCCGTCCTCTGCCGCCCACGGTGTTCCCTGCGCCCCGTCGGTACGGTAAGGCTGCAGAGCTTTTTCCTCCAGCGGGACTA
>FR890554.1:54605-61938 GCA_000433415.1 Clostridium sp. CAG:448 | reverse complement strand
GAACACGGCGACGGAGAAAATGACCGGCTTTCCCCGGTCGGAACCGTCGCCAAAATCAAACAGTTTCTGAAAACGCCGGAAGGCACCTGCCGCGTGATTGCGGAGGGTGTTGCCCGCGCGTCCATCAAGTCCACGCGAAAAAAAGAAGATGTTACCCTTGCGGACCTGATTACCAAGGTCATCCGCGTTTTTGACAAGGGCGGTATTCGCGGAGAGGCAATGATGCGGGAAGCCATCGGCGGACTGGAAGGCATGCTTCACTACCTCCCCTCCGTCTCCGGAGACATTCTCCGCGCCGCGAAGGCAATTACCAACCCCGGGATGCTTGCGGATTTCATTGCAGCCAACATCCTGATACGCTACGAAGACAAACTTGCCATACTCGCCTGCTTTGACCCCATGGAGCGTGTGGAACTGCTGAACACCATCATACAGGATGAGGTAGATCTGCTCAACTGTGAAGCCGGCATCCACAAAAAGGTGCGTGAGCGCCTCAACCGCAATCAGCGGGAGTACTATCTGCGGGAGCAGATCCGCGCCATTCAGGAAGAACTCGGCGAGGGTGCAGACAGTGACGAATATATGACCCGCATCCTGCAGGCAAAACTCCCCGATGAGGTCCGGAAAAAGCTTCTGAAGGAAAACGACAAACTTGCCCGCACGCCGTACGGTTCCGCGGAGGCAAATGTTCTGAGCAACTACCTGGACGTTTGTCTGGAATTGCCGTGGGGAAAAATGAGCAAAGACCGCACGGATATTGCGGCGGCAAAAAAAGTGTTGGACAGCGACCACAACGGTCTGCAAAAGGTGAAGGAGCGCATTCTTGAATATCTTGCGGTCCGCCAGCGCACCCCGGAGCTCAAAAACCAGATTCTTTGTCTGGTCGGTCCTCCCGGCGTCGGCAAAACCTCCGTTGCGGCATCGATTGCCCGCGCCATGAAGCGCAAGTATGTCCGCGTTTCTTTGGGCGGTGTACGTGATGAGGCGGATATCAGAGGTCACCGCAAAACCTACATCGGCGCTATGCCGGGACGGATCATCAATGCGATTTCACAGGCAGGGGTCTGTAATCCCCTGATTCTGCTGGACGAAATCGACAAGCTGACGCATGACGCCCACGGGGATCCGACGTCTGCTCTGTTGGAAGTTCTCGACCCGGAGCAGAACCGCTATTTCCGTGATCACTTCATCGAGATGCCGTTTGATCTGTCGGACTGTCTGTTCATCGCAACGGCAAACACACTGGAGACCGTACCGCGTCCGCTGATCGACCGTATGGAAATCATTGAATTACCCACTTATACCCGCACGGAAAAGTGCGAAATCGCCAAAAACCATCTGATTCCCAAGCAGTTGACCCGTCACGGGCTGAACCGCAGAACCGTCCGCATTACCGACGCGGCAATCGGTGAAATCATCGATCATTACACCAGAGAAGCCGGCGTGCGCAATCTGGAGCGCGCCATTGCCGCAGTTGCACGCAAGTGCGCCAAACAGCTGGTTGAAGATCCGGAGCTTCACCGCATCACGGTGGATGCGGAAGATGTCCACACGTACCTGGGTGCCAGAAAGCGCATGCCGGAAACGGTGGAAGCCGAAGATCAGGTGGGTCTTGTAAACGGATTGGCATGGACGGAAACCGGCGGTGACATGTTACAGGTGGAAGTTGCCATTCTGGACGGCACCGGAAAACTGGAGCTGACCGGTCAGTTGGGAGACGTCATGAAAGAATCCGCAAAGGCGGCGCTCACCTATGTGCGCGCCATCGCGGCCGCATACGGAATTTCCACCGATTTTTACCAGAAAAAAGATATACACATTCATGTACCGGAAGGAGCCATCCCCAAGGACGGTCCCTCTGCCGGTGTCACCATGATGACCGCTCTGCTCAGCGCGCTGTCCGGTATCCCCGTGCGGCACGATGTGGCAATGACCGGTGAAATCACGTTGCGCGGCAGGGTGCTTCCCATCGGCGGATTGAAGGAAAAGGCACTTGCAGCCTGTGCGGCGGGTGTACATACCGTCCTGATTCCGGAAGCAAACCGCGGCGATATGGAGGAATTGGATGCCTCCCTGCGCCAAGCCCTTAACTTTGTTCTCTGCCGCAATGCCGGGGACGTTCTGCAAGGGGCGTTGGTACCGCAAAAATCCCGGGTGCAGGCGCCGGAGCTTCCGACACACCGGAACGAACAGATTCTTCCCCTGCACACCCCCATCGACCGCACCGGAGTCACGGTACACGACAGCGCCGTGCAGTCCGACCACCCTACATGCTGAAAGCTGAAAAAGAAAAGGAATCGCACCTATGTCCCTGAATCTGCAAAAAGTATCTCTGCGCATCAGTGCGGGAAACGAATCACAGTTTCCGACCGATCCGATCCCGCAGATCGCCTTCTCCGGGCGTTCCAACGTGGGAAAGAGTTCCCTGATCAATACACTTCTCGGACGCAAGAGTCTCGCAAGAGTTTCCGGAACTCCCGGAAAGACCATCACCATCAACTTTTACGATGTTGACCGGCAACTGTTTCTGACCGATCTTCCCGGATACGGCTTTGCAGCACGCACGCCGGACAGTGTACGTGCCTGGTCCAGGCTGACCGACGGGTACTTTACCCGCAACAAAAACATCGATCTGGTCAAGGCGGTCGTTCAGTTGATTGACAGCCGGGCATGTATTACCGATAACGACCGGCAGATGCTCTCTTTTATGAACGGAGCCGGCATTCCCTACCTGGTCGTCATCACCAAAATCGACAAACTCAACAAAACGGAGCGTGCCGCGTGCATTGAAAAAGTGAGCACGGATCCGGTGCTGTTGCCGGGCACAACGGTCATTCCCTTTTCCTCCGCAAACGGCGAGGGAAAGCCTCAGCTCTGGCGCGAAATTTCACAGATGTCCGGTGTCCGTCTCTGAACGGCACCTGAAAGGAACCCATGCTGTACAGTCATCTCTCGGTCAATGCATTCGGTCACCTCACCCTCGGGGGAGCGGACACCGTTGCGTTGGCAAAAAAATACGGCACGCCGCTTTATCTGTTGGACGAGGACGTGATCCGCGGCATGTGCCGTCTGTGGAAGCGTACCATGGAAAGCGCCTACGGAACGGACGCCCTGCCGCTGTATGCCTCCAAAGCACTCAGCTTCAAAGGAATCTACAGAATTGTCGCGGAGGAAGGACTCGGCGTGGACTGCGTATCCCCCGGGGAAATTCACACCGCACATGCGGCGGGATTTCCGATGGAAAAGGTTTTTTTCCACGGCAACAACAAAACCGACGCGGATATTTCCTTTGCAATGGATGCGGGAGTCGGAGTCATTGTAGCGGATTCCCCGGAGGAGCTTTGCGCAATCGGTCGCGAAGCGGTTCAACGAGGGACGGTGCAATCGGTCTTTCTGCGCGTCACGCCCGGAATTGACCCGCACACGCACAAAAAAATCACAACCGGCACCGTAGATTCCAAATTCGGGCTTCCCATCTCTACCGGACAGGCTATGGAGCTCGTCGGCACTGCGATCTCCACAGACGGCATCCGGTTGGACGGCATTCATGCGCACATCGGCTCGCAGATTTTTCTGCAACAGCCTTTTATTGACGAGGCGCGCATTCTGCTTGCCTTCCGCCGACAAATCCGCGACATGTTCGGATACACCGTTCCCGCGCTGAATCTGGGCGGCGGTCCCGGTGTCCGCTATATCGAAGAGGATCCCGAACCGGACTATGCGGCGACGATCCGTGCCGTAGCGGAGACGGTCAGGGTGGTCTGTCACGAACAGAACATGCCGGTTCCGCGCATCTACGCCGAACCCGGACGTTCTTTGGTTGCCGCGGCAGGCGTTACCCTGTACACGGTCGGCACGGTCAAAACCATTCCCGGCTTTCGCACCTATGTTTCGGTTGACGGCGGCATGCCGGATAACCCCCGGTACGCCCTGTACGGGTCCCACTACACCGCATTGATCGCAAACCGCGCCGACGCGCCGAAAGACACGCTGGTCACTCTGGCGGGCAGATGCTGTGAATCGGGGGATCTGATCGGTGAAGATATGCCGCTGCAAAAGGCAGAGCGCGGGGACATCGTAGCTGTTCTGACAACAGGCGCCTACAATTATTCTATGGCGTCCCACTATAACCGCATTCCCAATCCCCCCGTTGTTCTGTTGCACAACGGCACGGATACCTTAGCGGTACGTCGGGAAAGCTATGACGATCTGATCCGGTCGGATCTCTGAATTCTTCTTACAGAAGGAGGTTTCGTATGCTTCTGAATCTGCTGAGCAACGGCTTTGATAAATGGGCACTCATTGAACTTTTACTTTGTCTGCCGATTATCCTTTTTTCCCTGTCCCTGCATGAAACCGCACACGGTTTTATTGCCTACAAACTGGGAGATCCCACTGCCCGTAATTTGGGGCGGCTGACGCTGAATCCGTTCAAGCATCTTGACCCGATCGGCGCTCTGTGCATGTTGATCTTCGGATTCGGTTGGGCAAAACCGGTTCCGATCAATACACGGTATTTCAAAAATCCGCGCCGCGGTATGGCACTGACAGGAATTGCGGGACCGATCTCAAACCTGCTGCTTGCCATTGTCTGCTATATTCTCTCAATCATCACCTTTGACAGCGGTCTGGTCAGCGGACTGATCGTCTCCGCAGAGGGAGGGCTCTATCTGGCAAATAATGCCGCATGGATCGTTTATGTAATCTATCTGTTTTTTACGGTTGCAACCAATCTGAACGTGGCACTCGCCATTTTCAACCTGATTCCGGTTCCGCCGTTCGACGGTTCCCGGTTTATGTACATGCTCCTGCCGCAGAAATGGTATTTTAAGGTCATGAAGTATGAGCAGTACACCGGTCTTGTTGTATTTGCCATCATCTTCATTCTTTCCAGAGTGGGCATCTACCCGGTATCCATCGTTTCCAATTGGGTTCTGCGTGGGTTTGACTTCCTGTTCGCAACACCGATTGATCTGCTTTTCGGAATCAGCTAAAATGGCAGAAATCACTTATCAGTTGGAGCGGTTTGACGGTCCGTTGGACCTGCTTCTGAATCTCATTCACAAAAACAAAGTCAATATTGCCGATATTCCCATTGCCCTGATCTGCGATCAGTACCTTGCCTATCTGCGGGCAGCGGAACGGATGAATATGGAGCTGACGTCTGATTTTATTGTCATGGCAAGCGAATTGATGCTGATTAAGAGCAAAATGCTCCTGCCCCGCAAGGAACCTGACAAAGAAGACCCGCGGCAGGAACTTGCGCAACTGCTGGTTCTTTATCAGCAGGCAAAAGACGGTGCGCGTCTGATGACGCCCATGTATGCTTTTTTCTCCGGACGCATGGTCAAGGATACCGATGAAATTTCCCCGGATCGCACCTTTGTTGCGGATCAGGAGGTTTCCTCACTGGTAACCGCGCTGCGCAGAGCTGTTTCGGAATACAATACCAGGCCCAAGGAAGACCCTGCCACCTTCACCCCTATGATTGCAAAACCCATCGTGTCGGTCGAGGTCAAAATTGTCGGAATCCTGCACCATATCGAACATAACGGGAGCGCAACGCTTGCTTCCCTTTTGGATGATTCCGGTGCGATCCCGGACCGGATTGCCATTTTTCTCGGCATTCTGGAATTGATGAAAATGCGCCGCATCCTGCTGTGTGAAGACCCGGATGCTCCGCGCAGCGTCTGGGGGACCGACGCCGTCTTCCGCATCAACGATGACCCGCCAGGCGAGGATACGGCAGAGGATATAACCGCAGAAGAACAATCAAGGGAGGACACCGCCGATGGTGAAAAATGAAACAGTACAGGATCAGAATGCGGAAAATGTCCTTGCCGCACCGGAAGCCGCAGTTGAGGCAATTTTGTTTGCGGCGGGGCATCCGGTCACCTATGAAAAGCTCTCGGATGTCATCGGTATTTCCGTGCGTGACATCAAAAATCTGCTTTCACACATGCAACCGCAGTATGAAAAGCGGGGTTTGCAGCTTCTTCTGTACCCCGAAACCTGCCAGCTTTCCACCAAGGAAGAATACGCGCCCTACATACGCGAGGCGCTCGGCATCCGTAAAGGCGGGAACCTGTCCGGCTCCTCCATGGAAGTGCTTGCGATCATCGCCTATAACCAACCCACCACCCGTGCATTCATTGACAGCATCCGCGGTGCGGACAGTTCCTATGCAATGTCTTCCCTTCTGGATAAGGAGCTGATTACCTCAGCCGGCAGACTGGACGCACCCGGTCGACCGATGCTGTATGTAACGACAGACAAATTTCTTCGCGTGTTCGGGCTTTCCTCCCTGGCAGAACTGCCGCAGAATCAGGCGGCGGACTTTCTCCGGGAACAGAGCGGCGAACAGCAAAGTATGGAGGTTGACTCCGCCAAAGCACAGCCGGAATCCCGGGAGTGACCTTACACATTGATTCCGGCGAGAATACACAAAGGAGGTGATTGCTACGGTCGGATGGATCATATTCGGTGTGATATTTCTGATTTTCTTTCTGATATTTGCCGTAAGAGTCCATGTAATCATGGAATTTGACGGCGAGTTCCGACTGTCGGTCTCCTTTTTGGGTATCCGGATCCGTATTTTGCCGGTCAGAAAGAAGAAAAAATACAAACTCGGCAACTACACGCCAAAGAAAATTCAAAAGCGTGCGCTTGCCGCCGAAAAAAAGGCACAAAAGCAGTTGCTGAAAGAAAAGGAAAAAGCAAAGAAGAAAAAGGAGAGCGACGCAAAAAAAGCAGCGCTTACCAAAGAGGAAAAGAAGGCAAAAAAGCTTACTTTCCCCGCGATTCTTGCCATCGTTCGTTTGGGAAAACGACTGCTCGGCATCTTCTTCCCAAGATTCTTCAAGCATATTCACATCAAAATTGCCCGGCTGCACATCCGGATCGGATCTGCGGATGCGGCAACAACCGCCATGATGTACGGTGCGGCTTATCAGGGCATGGAGGCTTTGCTTGCCATGCTGCGCAAGATCGTACACCTGCACAGTGTCAAAAACACGGATTTCCGGTTGGAACCGGCGTTCACGGAAGAGGCAATGGACATTGATATGCACATCGACGTTTCCGTGCGTCTGGGCTCCATCGTCGGACTTCTGTTGCGGGTTGCGTTTAAGGGACTGCTCGGCTTTGTCCGCATCCTCTCCGACGACAAAAAGCGAAAAGCCGATTCCCAGCCTCAACCACAGTCCGCACAAAAACAACCTGCATCCCCGCAAAAGAAAGCAATCAAATAAAATTACAGATATACGAAAGGATCTACCGCTATGGCATCTGAAAACAAATTACAGGAAATCATCAAAACATCTCTTGAAAACAT
>FR890554.1:52674-54466 GCA_000433415.1 Clostridium sp. CAG:448 | reverse complement strand
GGACTACAGCGGAAAAGCCGAATCCCAGCCGCAGAATTTCGGCGCCGGCGGCGGAACCGGTCTTTCTATCCAGCCTCTCGGTTTTCTGGTCATTGCGCCGGACGGCTCCGTGGAAATGGTGAATATCGGCTTGAAGAATCCATCTGATCCGGTTGAACAGCTTGCGGATCTTGTTGACCGTTCTCCTGAAATCATTGCGAAAATCAAAGCGATTTTCAAAAAGAAACCCGCTGAAGAAGAGGAAGAAGAAGCCGCAGAAGCCATTGAAACATTGGAAGCAGCAGACAGCGCAGAGTAATCCGTCGTTCCTTCAATACGGCGAAACGTCCCGCGTATTCAAAAAATTCCCCCTTTTGCCATTTGCATAATTTGTTTCTGCCACCGGAAAAATAATCGCAAGAACAATTTTCTGATTATTTTTCCGGAGGTAGTTTTTATGCGTCATTTTTTACTGCGTAGGCTTTCCCTTTTTCTTTCAGCGATCCTTTGTCTTTGCCCGCTTTTCGGGCTGACCGTTTCCGCATCGCCGGACGGAATCACAGGGGTCAGTGCGCAGAGTGCTTACCTGTATCAACCAGATACCGATACAGCGGTCTGGGAACAGAATGCGCACGTCCGGATGCCCATGGCATCCACCACAAAAATTATGACTGCGATCGTCACGCTGGAAAATGCCGATCCGGATATGACAGTCAGAATTCCGGCGGAAGCGGTAGGCGTGGAAGGATCCTCAATCTATCTGCACGAGGGAGAGGAATTGACCGTGGATCAGTTGCTCTCGGCGCTTTTGATGGAATCCGCAAACGACGCTGCGACAGCATTGGCAATTGCCGTTGGTGGCAGCATTGACGGCTTTGCCGCGATGATGAACCGGAAAGCCGAGGAACTGGGGCTAAGCGACACGCATTTTTCCAATCCGCACGGATTGGATGATCCCACGCATTATACCACTGCCGCGGATCTTGCTCACCTTGCCGCCTACTGTCTCTCCAATCCGCGTTTTCATGCGATTGTTTCCACCTACCGCACCACCATTCCCCTTTGCGGAAGCCAGGGAACGCGGGTATTGATCAATCATAACCGCCTTTTGAAGCAGTATGACGGAGCAGTCGGCGTCAAGACCGGGTTCACAAAGCACAGCGGGAGATGTCTGGTATCCGCCGCAGAGCGCGACGGCGTACAACTCATCGCGGTCACGCTGAACGCTCCGGACGACTGGCGGGATCACACTGCGATGCTTGATTACGGTTTCTCACGTTTTACCACGGTGCTCCTGACGGAACGCGGACAGGAAACGTTTGTATTACCCGCCGTCGGCGGTGACAGCGACAGTTTGACGGTCCGGAACGACGAGCCCCTCCTGGTTGTCCTGCCTGCCAATCACGGCGAAATACGCACGCAAATTCAATTGCCCCGCTTCGTATATGCGCCTGTTGCTGCGGGTGAAAAAGTCGGTGAGGCGGTCTATTTCTGCAACGGCAGGCAGATCGGAAGCGTTCCCCTGTACGCCTGCCACGCATTGGAAGCAGAAAAAAAGCCGCTCACCTTCCGGGAGCGGATCCTGCACTTTTTCGGGCACTAAAACACGACACAATGGAAGCAGTGCGGGGGATTACGGAGGTTTTTATGGAAAAAGAACAGCAGACAGAATCCCCTGCCGCAGTGCGGATTTCCAAGTATTTTACAGACTGCGGTTTGCTCTCCCGGCGCGCTGCCGAAGCCGCAATCACGGACGGTGACATCACCGTAAACGGCATCCCTGCCGTGCTCGGACAGAAAATCATTCCCGGCA
>FR890554.1:49695-52644 GCA_000433415.1 Clostridium sp. CAG:448 | reverse complement strand
GTTACCGCGGAACGCCGGTACTGTCAAGGGCGCAGGAAACCGGATACCGCTACCTGATGCTGAACAAACCGCGCGGCTACGTCACAACACTTTCGGATGAGCGCGGGCGAAAAACCGTCGCGACATTATGTGCATCGGCAGGCGTTCGCGTCTACCCGGTCGGCAGGCTGGATATGGATTCCGATGGGCTTTTGCTCCTGACCGACGACGGGGCTTTTGCGCAACGCCTGACGCATCCGTCCCATCCGATTGCCAAATATTATGAAGTGACGCTTCGCGGACAGGTGGATGACAAAACTTTACAGGCACTCTCGCTTCCCCACCTGTTGGACGGCTACCGCACGCACCCGGCGGAGGTGGTGCGTCTGAACGGTTCGGGTGCACCGGACACCCGGGTCGGAATCACCCTGCACGAAGGTCGGAACCGCCAGATCCGTCGTCTGTGTGCCGCACACGGGCTGCAGGTTCTCCGCCTGTGCCGGACGGCACTGCTCTGCGAAAACGGCAAGGCAGTTCGGCTCGGAAATCTTCCCGTCGGCAAGTGGCGCGATCTGACCAAGGGAGAGATTAATCTTTTGAAAGGAAACGGGACCTATGCTGGAAGTACATCCGATACAGAATAAATTGGAACAGGAGGCACTCTGCGCACGCTGCGGTGTTGCCTACAAGGTCGAAACCCTTGCATACCGCGCGTCGGTTGACGGAGAATTTGTAGGTATTTGTCAATTTTCGCTTGCCGGCGGAAAAATTGCACGTATTCAGGATCTTGCGCAGACAACGGAACGGCGCGAAGCAGGAACGGATGATCGCGAGCCTCTCTTTGTCATGGGACGCGCCGCACTCAACTTCTGCGATCTGTGCGGGGTACACCACGCCCGGTTTGATAACAGCCCGGAAGAAGGCAGTCGGGAAGAGCTGCTTTTGCTTGCCATCGGATTCTGCAAATCCCCCGCAGGCATATGGGAAATGGATCTGACGGATTTCTTCATCGAACCCTGCAAACATACAAAGGCAAAGCCCGACACACCTGCAGAAAAAAACTGAAAAATCATATACAAATGCACCGGATTCCCCGACAAAAGCGGAACCCGGTGCATTTTTCAACAGAAATATTTCAAATATCAGGTGTGATCTCCGTATCGCAGTATGCACAGCGTACCGTGCCGGTATGATCTTTGTAAAAGCGCGGTTTTTCCCGCTCTGTTGCCGTAATACAACGGCTGTTCCCGCAACGGCAACCGCATTGAACTGCGGTTCCGCGGCAGCGATCCACATCCGGTTGATCCCGCTCGGACAGCAGAAACAAAATCAATGCCATCCGCATCAGTTTCCCGTTGACCGTCTGCCTGAAATAGCACGCGCGCGGGTCTTTGTCAATATCGGGCGATATTTCGTTGACACGCGGCAAGGGGTGCATGACGATCATATCCTTCCCTGCCGCACGCATCTTTTCCTCTGTCAGGATATAGACATCCCGCAATCTTTCATAGGAATCCGGATCGTCAAAGCGCTCTTTCTGAACCCTCGTCATATAAAGCACATCCAATCCGCCGATAACCTCGTCCAGCGACGTGTGCACCTCATACGGAATTTTTTTCTTTCTGACCGATTCCTCCAACACAAATGCCGGAAGCGCCAGCTCCTGCGGTGAAATCAAAACAAACCGCACCCCCGGATACCGCGACATGGCGGCAATCAGAGAGTGAACCGTGCGGCCGTACTTCAGATCTCCGCAAAATCCGACCGTCAGATGATCCAATCTTCCCTTTTCCCGCTTGATGGTCAAAAGATCGGCAAGCGTCTGCGTCGGATGATAATGACCGCCATCCCCGGCGTTGATTACCGGGACAGACGCATGTTCGCAGGCAACCAACGGCGCGCCCTCCTGCGGATGGCGCATTGCAATCAGATCCGCATAGCCGGAAACGACCGTAACGGTATCTGCCAAAGATTCTCCTTTGGTCGCAGAACAGGTATCCGCATCGGAGAAGCCGATCACATTGCCGCCAAGGGAAAGCATTGCCGACTCAAAACTGAGTCTTGTTCTGGTGGACGGCTCAAAAAAGAGCGTTGCCAACGTATGATGCCGGAGTGCCTCCTGATACTTCGCTGGGTTTGCGGCAATATCCTCCGCCATTGCAATCAGACGATCAATCTCTTCTGTTGACAGATCCAGAATATCAACTACATTTTTGATATCGCATCACGCTCCAATCCAGCTCTCATCGGAGGGGTTGTCGCGGAAAGCAAGCAGACGGCGGACATCCGTCGACGCGATATAGCCCTTCTCTCCCGCAATGCGTGCAACGGTGTCAAAGTCGGTCAGACTGACATTGCGCACATTGGCTTTGGCAAGGCGGTCAATTCCCTTTTGCATACCGTAGGTAAAGATACTGACAATGCCAAGCACCTCCGCGCCCGCCTGCCGCAGAACCTCCACGACTTCCAGAACACTGCCGCCGGTCGAAATCAGATCTTCCACAACGACGACCTTTTCACCTTTTTCCAGTCTGCCCTCAATCTGATTCTGTCTGCCGTGATCCTTTGCGCCGGAGCGGACATATCCCATGGGGAGTCCCATCATTTCCGCCGCAATTGCCGCATGCGCAATCCCCGCCGTAGAAGTCCCCATCAGCGCCTCTGCCTCCGGATATTCACGCCTGACCGTTTCCGCAATGGCTTTTTCAACCTCCGTTCTGACCGCAGGCGCCGTCAGGATCAGACGGTTATCGCAATACACCGGGCTCTTGATTCCGCTTGCCCAGATAAACGGCTCATCCGGGCGGAAAAACACCGCACGAATGGACAAAAGATCCTCCGCAATCCGTTCCTGCACCATTTCCATCATCTTTTTATCCTCCTCTTACTCTGTTTTTCAATTCTCATCGCCGCAGAATTCACGCACACAACGCTCATACGCCCGCACGGGATCCGCCGCGGCGGGAAGCG
>FR890554.1:36926-49668 GCA_000433415.1 Clostridium sp. CAG:448 | reverse complement strand
AATCGGTCTGCCGACCACGATATAATCCGAACCGATCTCTCTTGCCTGCCGCGGTGTCATAACCCGTTTCTGATCTCCGCGCTCACCGTCCGCAAAGCGCACACCGGGCGTCACAGTCAAAAACGCCTTCCCGCATCTCTCATGCACGGCACCGGCTTCCAGCGGGGAGCAGACCACTCCGTCCAAGCCCGCCTCCTTGGCACGCGCGGCGTAAGACATCACCACCGTTTCCATGGGCTGCTCAATCAGCAATTCTTCATGCAAAGCGCGCTCATCCGTGCTGGTCAATTGGGTAACGGCAATCAGAAGCGGTCTTGTGCCGTCCGCCGCAGTCAGTCCCTCAATCGCCGCCTCCATCATTTCCTTCGTGCCGGCAGCATGCAGATTACACATATCCACACCCAGGGATGAAAGCACATGCATGGCTTTTCTGACCGTATTCGGGATGTCATGCAGTTTCAGATCCAGGAAGATCCGGTGTCCGCGCGCTTTGATCTTCCGCACGATGTCCGGTCCCTCCGCGTAAAAGAGCTCCATTCCGATTTTCACGAACAGTTGCTGTCCGTCAAACCGATCCAAAAACGCGTAGACTTTTTCCGCGCTGTCAAAATCCAGCGCAACAATCACTTTACTCTCTGCTTGTTTCATCTGTGTGCCACTCCTATTATATCTTTCAGATTTTCAATCCCGTATTTTTGCATCACTGCCGGCAGCTGCTCCACCATCCGATAACAGACATATGGGTCGACAAGATTGGCAGCGCCGACACCGACCGCACTTGCCCCTGCCATCATCATTTCCAATACATCTTCTGCAGAGGAAACTCCGCCCATACCGATGATCGGAATTCTGACCGCCTCATAGACCCTGTAAACCATGGCAAGCGCCACCGGGAACAGCGCAGGTCCCGCATATCCCGCAATTTTCCGGGCAATCACCGGCTGTTTGCGCCGGAGATCAATACGCATCCCGGAGAGTGTATTGATCATGCTGATACCGTCCGCTCCGCCCTCTTCACATGCCAGGGCAATCGCGACAACATCGGTCACATTGGGGGAAAGCTTCATGTAGACCGGCTTTTTTGCCACCGCCTTGACCGCCTTCGTCACCGCATAAGCTTTTTCCGGCGAGGTTCCGACTGCCATACCCCCCTGCTCGACATTCGGACAACTGATATTGATCTCCAGGATGCCGACCTGCTCCTCTTTGCTGAATCGCTCTGCCAACCGGACATACTCATCCGTCGTCGACCCGCCGATATTGGCAATCACCTTTTTGCGGAAGAACGCTTTCATCGCAGGAAGCTCTTCTGCGATGACGTGATCTGCGCCCGGATTCTGCAAACCGATCGCATTGATGATTCCGGCACTCGCCTCCGCAATCCGCGGCAACGGGTTGCCGAACCGCGCCTCTTCCGTGGTGCCCTTAAAGGAAAAGGTTCCCAGCACATTGATGTCATACAGTTCGGCAAATTCCGCACCGTATCCGAAAGTTCCGCTGGCAGGAATGATCGGGTTATCCAGTTCCCATCCGGAAAGCACGACCTTTGTATTCACCATATCACCTCCTCGCGCCGTAAAACGGGGCCGTCCCGGCAAATCCGTTTGTACCCGTATTTGGTCTTGCAGGAGCACCCCATACATGCACCGAAGCCGCACCCCATGCGCGACTCAAAGCTGTACTCTCCCGCCGTTGTCACCACCGCATCCAGTGCCCGGAACATCGGTTCCGGACCGCAGGCATAAAAGTAGGTATAGTCCAATTCTTTGACTGCATCGGTCACAAATCCCTTTATCCCCATACTGCCGTCCGCCGTGGTCAGACAAACCCGTGCGCCAATGCGTTCAAATTCTTCCGCATAGAAAACATCCGCAGCCTGATTGAAGCCGAGCACCACTGTCGGCTTTTTTCCGGCGATGATCAGTTCCCTGCACAGCCAATACATGGGGGGAACGCCGACCCCGCCGCCGACCAGTAACGGTCTTTCGCCGCCTGCGTCCACATGAAACCCGTTGCCCAGCCCGGCGAGCGCATTCAGCTTCTTTCCCGTCTGCATACCGGAAAGAATTTCCGTGCCCTTTCCGACCACCTTATAAATCAGCGTCAGTCCTTGTTCGGTCCGGTCGCACACCGAGAGCGGGCGTCGCAGATAGCAGCCATCCACTGCAAGGTCGACAAACTGCCCCGGGGTACACACCGCAGACGTATCCCCTGTCAGCCGCATTTCAAACACATCGTGTGCAATCTTCCGGTTCTGTTCAATTCTGTAAATGACTTCCTTCATGTGCACCTCCGCCTCTCAGGAATCAATGGTAGACACGGCAAAGGTCGTCTCTTCCAGAACATCCAGAAGAACCCGCACCGTATCCAGCGCCGTAAACATCGTAATGTTGTTTTCGGTTGCGATCTGGCGGATGCGATAACCGTCGCTGTCGTGTCCGGACACCGAAACATCCCCCGTGTTGACCACATAAGTGATGTGCCCCTGGCGCAACGCGTTCTGAATATCATCGGATCCCTCACCGATCTTGCGCAAAATTCTTGTGCGTATTCCGTTCTGCTTGAGGAACTTTGCGGTTCCTGCCGTCGCTTCAATATTGAAGCCCAGATTATAAAACCGCCGGATCAGCGGCAGTGCCTCCGCCTTATCCCTGTCGCATACCGTTACAAAAACGGTTCCGTAGTTGTGCAGTTTCATTCCCGAAGCCTGCAATGCCTTATAGAGTGCCCGGTTGATTTTATCATCGTACCCGATCGCTTCTCCCGTGGATTTCATTTCCGGCGAAAGTGTTGCATCCACGCCCGTAATTTTCGCAAAGGAAAATACCGGAACTTTGACATATCTGCGCTTGCGCTCTTCCGGATAGATGGAGAAAATCCCCTGCTCTTTGAGCGATCTGCCCAAGATCACCTCTGTGGCAATATCTGCCAGGCTGTAGCCGGTGGCTTTGGATAAAAACGGCACCGTGCGGGAAGAACGCGGATTGACTTCTATGATATAGACCTGCTCATTTTTGTCTACAATAAACTGGATATTGAATAATCCCTTAATGCCTATGGCGATTCCCAATCGTTTGGTATAACGAAGAACCGTTCCTTTTACGCGGTCTGAGATACTGAATGGCGGATAAACGCTGATGCTGTCGCCGCTGTGAATACCGGTCCGCTCCACCAGTTCCATAATGCCCGGCACAAAGACATCCTGCCCGTCGCAGATGGCATCCACCTCGACTTCCTTTCCGACAATGTACTTATCGACCAGCACAGGTCTGTCTTCATCCATCTCAACCGCCGTTTTCAGGTAGTGACGCAATCCCGCTTCGTCGGAAACAATCTGCATCGCTCTGCCGCCCAATACAAAGGAGGGACGCACCAACACCGGGTACCCGATTTCCTCTGCAACACGCACACCGTCCTCAATGTTCGTCACCGCTTTTCCCTTCGGTTCGGGAATTCCCAGGGAAGCCAGCAATTTTTCAAACACATCCCGGTTTTCCGCACGCTCAATGGCATCGCAATCCGTCCCGATGATTCTGACGCCGCGTGCGACCAACGGCTCTGCCAGATTGATAGCGGTCTGCCCACCCAGGGATGCAATCACACCCTCCGGCTGTTCCAGACGAATCACATTCATTACATCCTCCACGGTCAGCGGCTCAAAGTACAGCTTGTCGGAAGTGGTATAATCGGTAGAAACCGTTTCCGGGTTGTTGGTGATGATAATCGCTTCATAACCGGACTTCTTGATGGTCTGGATGGCATGCACGGTGGAATAATCAAATTCCACTCCCTGACCGATCCGGATAGGACCGGCTCCCAGGACAACAATTTTCTTCTTGCCCGGATCGGAAACCGATTCGTTTTCCTCCGCATAGGTGGAGTAATAGTACGGAATGTATGCATCAAACTCCGACGCACAGGAGTCAATTGCCTTGTACACCGGATGAATTGCTTCTTTTTCACGGAACGTGTAGACCTCTGTTTCCGTGCAATGCCAGAGTCGCGCCACCGCGCGATCGGAAAAGCCGTATTTTTTGCAGTATGCCAGTTCTTCACGGTCAAATGGCTTCTGTGCAAGCTCCTGTTCCAGTGCCACAATATGCGCGATTCTCCGCAGAAAAAACCGGTCGATCGCGGTTGCGGCAAAAATTTCATCCACACCCACGCCGCGCCGCATCAGCTCCGCGATCATCATCAGTCTGTCATCCGTTGCCTCGGTGATGTAGGTGCGCAGTTCCTCCTCCGACATCGCCTCTGCCTTTTGCGAAAACAGGTGATATGCGCCCGTTTCCAGCGAACGCACTGCCTTCAAAAGACTTTCCTCAAAGGTTCTCCCCACGCTCATAACCTCGCCCGTTGCCTTCATTTGCGTGGAAAGCCGGTTGCTTGCGCTGGCAAATTTATCAAACGGGAAGCGTGGCATTTTGGTGACAATGTAGTCCAATGCCGGTTCAAAGCTGGCAGGCGTGTTGGGCAGGCGGATTTCTTCCAGGCGATACCCGACGGCAATCTTCGCGGAAACCCGCGCAATCGGGAAGCCGCTTGCTTTGCTTGCCAGTGCCGAGGAACGTGACACGCGCGGGTTGACCTCGATCACATAGTAGCGGAACGAGTCGGGATCCAGGGCAAACTGCACATTGCAGCCACCCTCGATCTGCAGACTGCGGATAATCTTCAATGCGCTGTTGCGCAGCATCTGGTATTCGCGGTTGGTCAGCGTCTGACTGGGACATACCACGACCGAATCCCCGGTGTGCACGCCGACGGGGTCCAGGTTTTCCATATTACAGATCGTGATGGCAGTGTCATTTGCGTCCCTCATCACCTCATATTCGATTTCCTTATAACCCTTTACGCTTTTTTCCACCAGGACCTGGTGAACCGGCGAAAGCTCCAGTGCGTTGGTCATCAAAAGCCTGCACTCCTCCTCGCTGCCCGCAAATCCGCCGCCGGTGCCTCCGAGTGTAAACGCCGGGCGCAAAACCACGGGATAGCCGATCCGGCATGCTGCAGAAAGTCCCTCCTCCACGGTTGTGGCAATTTCCGACGGGCAAACCGGCTCGCCGATGCGCGTGCAGAGCTCCTTGAACAGTTCCCGGTCCTCCGCGCGCTCAATGCTCTCGCTGCGCGTTCCCAGAAGTTCCACACCGCACTCGCGCAGAACCCCTTTCTTCTCCAACTGCATGGCAAGGTTGAGTCCCGTCTGCCCGCCGAGCCCCGGAATGATCGCGTCCGGACGTTCATAGCGGATGATCTTCGCCACATACTCCAGGGTCAGCGGCTCCATGTAGACTTTATCGGCAATGCTGGTATCCGTCATAATCGTTGCGGGATTGGAATTGCAGAGCACAACCTCATATCCTTCTTCTTTCAGCGCCAGGCACGCCTGCGTTCCGGCATAATCAAATTCCGCGCCCTGCCCGATGACAATCGGTCCGCTCCCGATCACCATGATTTTTTTCAGGTCCGTTCTCTTAGGCATTCTGTTCTCCTCCCCATTCCCGCATTTCTTTTATAAACAAATCAAACAAATATCCGCTGTCTTCCGGTCCCGGTGCGCTTTCCGGGTGATACTGTACGGAAAAGACATGATCCGCACTGCAGCGCAACCCCTCCACCGTTCCGTCCAGAAGATTGATATGGGTCGTTTCCAGTCCCGTCCCCGGCAGAGATTCCGGAACCACGGCATAGCTGTGATTCTGTGAGGTGACCTCTACCTTGCCCGTGATCAGATTCCGGACCGGGTGATTCCCGCCGCGGTGTCCGAATTTAAGCTTATAGGTTTTTGCACCGTAAGCGAGCGCAATCATCTGATGTCCCAGGCAGATACCGAAAATCGGAAGCTTCCCGCGCATCTGTCTGACCAGTTCGATCACAGGCGTTACATCCTCCGGGTCCCCCGGTCCGTTTGACAGGAACAAACCGTCCGGATTCATGCGTGTAATCTCATGCACCGGCGTATCATACGGAAAGACCGTTACATCACATCCGCGCCGGTTCAGCGAACGGATGATATTCTCCTTGATGCCGCAGTCGATGACCGCAACCCTGCACAGCGTCTTCTGCGCGGGCAAAAAACGAATTTTGTCGGTGGACACCCGCGACACCGCATCGTGAGGGGCAGCGTAAGCGGAAAGCTTCTCCATTGCCTGTACGGAATCCGTTCCGATATCCGTCAATATCCCCGGCTGACTTCCGTGATCACGGATACTGCGTGCCAATTTACGCGTATCGACACCTGCAAGCCCGGGGATTCCGAACCGTATCAGATACTCCGAAAGATTCTCCCGGCTGCGGAAATTGGAGGGGTCCGGATTGTACTCTCCCACGACCAGTCCGCCGATGGACGGTCGTCTCGTTTCCGCGTCTTCTCCGTTCACACCGTAATTTCCGATCAGCGGATACGTCATTACAACCGCCTGATCCGTATAGGACGGGTCAGACACGATTTCCTGGTATCCCACCATTGAAGTGTTGAATACCACCTCGAAAATCCGTTCCTCCGGTGCGCCGAAACGATACCCGGCGTATTCACTGCCATCCTTCAGAATCAGTTTTGCATCATATTTTCTTGCCATACCGTTTTTCCTCCCATAACCGTTGCGATACATCTGCCGTAAACCGTCTGCCCTGCAAACGGGGTGCTTTTTCCCTTGGAAACAAAGGTGTTCGGATTCACCTGATAAGGGGTCGCGATTTCAAACACCGTATAATCCTCTCCCTCGGTCGGAATCCCGAACCGTTTACGCGGGGAGAAGCACATTTTATCAATCAGTGCCTCTGCCGTAAGTATGCCGTTTCTGACAAGTTCCGTATACAGAACCGGAAACGCCGTTTCCAGTCCGCTGACACCAAACAGGCTTCCTGCCAAGCCCCCTGCCTTTTCTTTGGCGCTGTGCGGCGCGTGGTCGGTCGCAATCATGTCAACCGTTCCGTCCAGAAGTCCTTCCAACAGCGCTTCCCGATCGGCGCGCGTGCGCAGAGGCGGATTCATCCGGAACCTGCCGTCCTCACAAAGATCCTCTTCGGTCAGAAGCAGATAATGGGGCGCCGTTTCACAGCTCACATGCACGCCGTCGCGCTTTGCCTGCCGGATCAGGGCAACGCTCTCCTTGGTCGACACATGGCAGACATGATACTCCACACCCGTTTCCCCGGCAAGCAGTAAATCTCTTTCCAACTGTTTATATTCGCTCGCGGAGGAGATTCCGCGATGCCCGTGCGCCGCTGCGTACTGCCCGTCGTGAATATATCCCCCGTGCAGGAGCGATTCATCCTCGCAGTGCGCGGCAATGATTTTCCCCAAGCTCTTGGCGCGAAGCATCGCCTCCCGCATCAGCCCTCTGTCCTGCACACCGCGTCCGTCGTCCGAAAACGCGCAAACAAACGGCGCCATCACTTCCATGTCGGAAAGGACTTCTCCCCTCTCACCGACTGTGATCGCACCGTATGGCAATACTTTGATCTGTGCATCCCGACGGATGCATGCAAGCTCCTCGGCAAGCCCCGCTTCCCCATCCGGAACCGGAGAAAGGTTCGGCATTGCACAAAGAGCGGTAAACCCGCCGTGCGCACCCGCCAGCGTTCCGCTTGCAATCGATTCTTTATAAAAATAACCCGGCTCTCTTAAGTGCACATGCACATCACAGAGACCGGGAAAAATCATATAAGAATCAGAAAAAACAGGAACACTGCCACCATGTTCGGCAAACTGCAAAAGCAACTTTTCAATCCCACGGTCCACAAATCTTCCGGTATCAATCTTCATAATCTGCTCTCCTCTTTACCATCCAAAAACATGCACATGTCACTACGGCAGGGTGTTTCCATCTTCCACCGGAATATCCCTCCGACATTGCATTCATCTCGTTCTTTTGTATTTTACCACATTCTCCGGCGTCTGTCAAGAGCAAAATCAATTATTTTGACTTTGTGGTGAATTCTATGCAAAGAGCACAAAAGGTCTTCACGCATGAAGGAAGGATTCACGCAAACCTCCCACTTGACTTTTGCGCAAAAGTATGGTATCATGCTTGTGTAAGAGGTTCTTTGTGACTGACGGAACTGCAGAGCACTGCACGGGAGCAAAGAATAATACAGGAAAGAGCTGCTCTTTCCGCCGACCGTCTGGGCACAGTTAAGTTTGCGATCCATACTTGAACTGTGCTTTTTTCTACCCTATCCTACCGAAAGGAGCCATATACCATGAAAAAAATTGCAATCATTATGGGAAGCGACAGTGATCTGCCCGTCGTCCGAAAAGCCGCGGACACCCTGCTCTCCCTCGGAATTCCTTTTGAAGTACACGTCTACTCGGCACACCGCACACCGGAAGAGGTCAGGACCTTTGCTGCCGGTGCAAAAGAAAACGGATTCGGTGCCATCATTGCAGCTGCCGGTATGGCAGCCCACCTTGCGGGTGTCATTGCGGCATCCACTATTCTCCCCGTGATCGGCATCCCCATGAAATCCGGTCATCTCGGCGGCATTGACGCTCTGCTCTCGACTGTGCAGATGCCTTCCGGCATCCCTGTTGCCACAGTTGCGATCGACGGAGCCGTGAATGCCGCTTTGCTCTGCGCGCAGATTCTCGCCATCGAAGATCCTGCGCTTGCAGAAAAACTGATTCAAAAACGCTGTGCAGACAGCCAAAAAGTTTTGGAAAAGAACGATGCCGTCTGCACGGAATTCAATCACTGACCACAATCCGGAAACAACCGTCCGAGCCAAACCAAACAAAACGGAGGAAAAACGAACATGATGAAAAAAGAACAGCTTTACGAAGGAAAGGCAAAAAAAGTATTTGCAACCGATGATCCCGCACTGGTAATCGTGTCATACAAGGACGACGCCACCGCGTTGGACGGGCTGAAAAAAGGCACCATCACAGGAAAAGGCGTGGTCAACAACAGAATGTCGGATTATCTGTTTACCCTTCTGGAAAAGGAAGGAATCCCGACACACTTTGTAAAAGAGCTGAACGAACGTGAAGCATTGGTCAAAAAGGTTTCCATCGTACCACTGGAGGTCATTGTGCGGAACATCTCTGCCGGCTCCTTCGCCAAGCGCTACGGCGTGGAGGAAGGCATTGTATTCGCACAACCCACCGTTGAATTCTCCTACAAAAACGACGACCTGCACGACCCGCTCCTCAATGAATACCATGCACTTGCGCTCGGCCTTGCCACCAAGGAAGAAATTGAAACCATCAAAAACATGGCTTTCCGCGTCAACGAAATTCTGAAAGCATATTTTCTCCGCCTCCAGGTCAAGTTGGTGGACTTCAAGTTGGAATTCGGCAGACTTCCCGACGGAACCATTGTCCTCGCAGACGAAATTTCCCCGGACACCTGCCGTTTTTGGGATGCCGCTACCAACGAAAAGCTGGACAAAGACCGGTTCCGTCGCGATATGGGCGGCGTGGAAGATGCCTACCGTGAAATGATGAAGCGCGTGTTCGGTTGAGTCCGGGGGTCCCATGAGTAATCTGAGAGAAGAATGCGGTGTATTCGGAATTTATTCCCCGGAAACTTCCGACCTTGCACGCACCGCCTATTACGGATTGTTCGCACTTCAGCACCGCGGGCAGGAATCCTGCGGCATTGTCGTCAATCACGAGGGCACCTTTACCGCCCACAAGGACGTCGGTCTTGTCAACGACGTTTTTACTTCGGATATTCTCAACCGTCTCGGAAGCGGTCAGATTGCCGTCGGGCATGTCCGCTACGGCACCACCGGTTCCAATGACCGCAACAACGCACAGCCCATTGTGGTCAATCATATCAAGGGAAGAATTGCACTGGCACACAACGGAAACCTGGTCAATTCCGACGAGCTTCGTCACGAGCTGGAACTGGAAGGTTCTATTTTCCACACCACCAGTGACACGGAAGTCATTTCTTACATCATTACGAAGGAACGATTGAATGCGCCCTCCATTGAGGTTGCCGTGGAACGCGCCATGGATCGGCTGCGCGGCGCGTACTCGTTGGTAATCATGACCCCTTCCAAATTGATTGCCGTCAGAGACGAAAACGGATTCCGGCCGCTCTGCTACGGAAAAACGGAAGACGGCAGATATATCGTTGCCTCCGAAAGCTGTGCGCTGGATTCGGTGGGAGCCGCATTCATCCGCGACATCCGTCCGGGAGAAATCGTCATATTTGACAGGGACGGCGTGCATACGATTGAAACACATTGCAATCGTGTGCCCTGCTCCATGTGCGTATTTGAGTACATTTACTTTGCACGACCGGATTCCGTCATTGACGGATGCTGTGTTCACACCGCACGGATGCGTGCCGGCGCCTTTCTCGCACTGGAGCATCCGGTTCAGGCGGATGTGGTCATCGGCGTACCGGACAGCGGGATTGACGCCGCCATCGGATACTCCAAGCAGTCTGGCATTCCCTATGAACTCGGCTTTATCAAAAACAAATACATCGGACGCACGTTTATTGCGCCCGGTCAGCAAAGCCGCGAGGATCGGGTGCGTATCAAACTCAATCCGATTCTTGAGGTGGTGCGCGGGAAGCGCGTGGTCATGATTGACGATTCCATTGTCCGCGGGACAACCAGTGCACGGATCGTCCGTCTTTTACGGGATGCCGGCGCGCGAGAAATCCACATGCGCGTATCCGCCCCTCCCTTCCTGAACCCATGCTTCTACGGCACGGACATTGACTCGCGGGAAAATCTGATCGCCTGCAAATACACGCAGGAAGAGATCGCCCGACAGATCGGCGTTGATTCACTGGGTTATCTGAGCGTGGAGAACGTCCGTCAAATTGCCAAGGGCGTTCACGGAACAGGATACTGCACCGCGTGCTTCGACGGGAAATATCCGACCGAGGTTCCCGCCGCACCTATGAAAAACCGTTTTGAAGACAAAATTACTGAAAGCAAGGAGTAAAAACATGAATTGTTCGCATTCAGAGGCATATGCAAACGCAGGCGTGGACATCACCGCCGGATACCGTGCGGTAGAATTGATGAAACAGCACATTGCACGCACCATGACGGGGGGTGTTACCTCAGAGATCGGCGGCTTCGGAGGACTTTTTGAATTGGATCTGGAAGGAATCTCCCATCCGGTTCTGGTCAGCGGAACGGACGGAGTCGGCACCAAACTCAAGCTTGCTTTCCTGATGGACCGGCATGACACGGTCGGTATCGACTGTGTTGCCATGTGTGTGAATGACATCATTTGCTGTGGTGCCAAGCCTCTCTTCTTTCTGGACTACATTGCATGCGGGAAGAATGTTCCGGAGCGTATTGCCGACATTGTAAAGGGCGTCTGCGACGGCTGTGTGCAGGCGGGCGCCGCGCTCATCGGCGGCGAAACTGCCGAAATGCCCGGTTTTTATCCTGTGGATGAATACGACCTGGCGGGATACTGTACCGGCGTTGTCGACCGCAGCCGCATCATCGACAGGCAAAAGACACGTCCCGGCGATCTGATCATCGCTCTGCCGTCCAGCGGTGTGCATTCCAACGGATTTTCTCTTGTGCGGAAGGTATTCGGAATCGGCGCGTGCGATCTGCACCTTCCCGTTCCCGCACTGGCAGGTCGGTCTCTCGGTGATGCCCTGCTGACTCCTACCAAAATCTATGTAAAGCCTGTACTTGCTCTGCTTGAAACCGTCGAGGTACACGGCATTTCCCACATCACCGGCGGCGGATTTTACGAAAACATTCCGCGCAGTATTCCCGACGGACTCGGGGCACGCATTGACCGCTCCGCAATCCGGATTCTGCCGATTTTTGACCTGATTGCAAAGACCGGCAATATCAGCGACCGCGATATGTTCAACACCTTTAATATGGGCGTAGGGATGACCCTCACCGTCCCGGCAGACAGTGCGCAAAATGCACTGACCGTTCTGCACGAACAGGGAGAGGATGCCTACATCGTGGGCGAGATCGTCGTCTCGGACGAAAAAATCACCATATGCTGAAAACACTCTCTGACAGCGTCGCGGCAGGTGTATTGATCGCGATCGGCGGGTGCGTCTTTCTTGCCTGCGACAACCGCTACATCGGAGCAGGTCTGTTTTCCGTGGCGCTGCTCTGCATCTGCTACATGGACTACTACCTGTTCACCGGGAAAATCGGCTTTTGGCCGGTGGACGCTTCTCTCCGGAACACCGGCAGGCTTCTGCTCGGTCTTGCCGGAAATCTGGCAACCGTGTTTCTGCTTGGTCTGGTCGTCCGCTACGCTTTGCCGGAACTTGCCCGGAATGGGAGCGAAATCTTTACCGCAAAATTATCTCAAAGCGTCGGGCAAACCGCAGTCCGTGCCGCCTTCTGCGGCGTTCTGATGTACCTCTCGGTGCAGATTTTTCGCGAAAAACGGACACCGATCGGGATTCTCTTCTGCATTCCCGTTTTCATTCTGAGCGGATTTGAGCACTCGATCGCGGATATGTTCTACTTCGGCACTTCCGGCTTATCGGATTTGCGGACAGTGACCTTTTTTGCAGCCGTCATATTCGGCAATGCGGCAGGAAGCCTGCTTTTACCCATGCTCGGAAAAATCGGAGGAAAAGGAAAGAAATGAGTCAAAACAATATTCGCATTGCGGTGATGGTTTCCGGCGGCGGGACCAATCTGCAGGCACTGATCGATGCGCAGAAAACCGGCACCCTGCACAGCGGAACAATCGCTTTGGTTCTTTCGGATAAAAAGGATGCTTACGCGTTGACGCGCGCCAAGGATGCGGGCATTCCCGCCGCCGTCGTTG
>FR890554.1:31970-36907 GCA_000433415.1 Clostridium sp. CAG:448 | reverse complement strand
AAAAGCCGACTACGGCAGTCAAGCCGATGCGGAGGCACGTATATGCGCTCTCCTGGAAGAATACCGCATCGGCCTGATCGTCCTCGCCGGATTTCTCCGCATTCTGAGCGCAGACTTCACATCGCGCTTTGATCACCGGATCATCAACATTCACCCCTCCCTGATTCCCGCCTTCTGCGGCGCGGGTTTCTACGGGCTGCATGTCCACGAGGCGGCGCTCCGGCGAGGGGTACGCATTACGGGAGCCACCGTACATTACGTCAACGAAATTCCGGACGGCGGTGAAATTATCCTGCAAAAAGCAGTCCGCGTTGCGCCCAACGACACACCGCAGACACTGCAAAAGCGTGTCATGCGCTTAGCAGAGTGGAAGATACTGCCCGCCGCCGCTGAAATCGTCTGCAAAAAAATACTTGATGAGGAGAACCGCTGTGAACGTTTATGAAATTCACCAAATTGCCGATCTGATCCGGCACAACAGTTACGTCGGTCGCGGAATTGTGATCGGAAAAAGTGCAAACGGCAAATATGCCTGCTCGGCGTACTTTATTATGGGCAGAAGCGCCAACAGCCGCAACCGTGTGTTTGCGGAAAGGGACGGTGTTCTGTATACGGAGCCGTTTGATGCCTCCCGCGTGCAGGATCCGAGCCTGATTATCTACGCCGCACAGCGCCGGTATCAGAATCATCTGATCGTAACCAACGGCGACCAAACCAACACCGTCTATGACGGTCTGATTGCCGGGAAGACATTCTCCCAGGCGCTTACCTCACGTGCCTTTGAACCGGACTACCCCAATCTGACTCCGCGCATCAGCAGCATGCTTACCTTTGCAAACGGGGATTTTTCTTATGAAATGAGCATTCTGAAAAGTGCGGATGCCGCAGGCTCCGCATGCAACCGCTATACATTTTCCTATGCTGCCCTGCCGGGTCTTGGGCACTTTCTGCACACCTACGTAACAGACGGAGATCCGCTTCCTACCTTCCTTGGAGAACCGGAACGGGTCGCCATTCCCGACAGCATCGATCTGTTTACCGACACTCTATGGGAAGCGCTCAACCCCGACAACCGCATTTCCCTGTACGTCCGTTACACGGACCTGGAAACCCAGGAAGAACAAAACCGTCTGATCAATCGCAATCAGTAAAAATCGAAGGAGGCAAAATGAACGCTTTTGAACTGAAATACGGATGCAATCCCAACCAAAAGCCCGCCCGCATTTTCATGGAGGACGGCTCCGATTTGCCGCTGACCATTCTGAACGGCAAACCGGGTTATATCAATTTTCTGGACGCTTTGAACTCCTACCAGTTGGTCAAGGAATTGAAAACCGCTCTGGGACTTCCCGCAGCCACTTCCTTCAAGCACGTCAGTCCGACTTCCGCCGCCGTCGGAATCCCACTCTCCACAACGCTGAAGCAGGCATGCTTTACCGCAGACATTGAAGGCTTGGACGATTCCCCGCTTGCGTGCGCCTATGCCAGAGCACGCGGAACCGATCGGATGTGCTCCTTCGGCGACTGGGTTGCACTCTCGGACGTCTGCGACGTCACCACTGCAAAACTGATCAAGCGCGAGGTTTCGGACGGCATCATTGCGCCGGGATACACGCCGGAAGCGCTTGAAATCCTGAAAAGCAAACGCAAAGGCGCCTATAACATCGTTCAGATTGACCCGGACTATGTTCCCGCCCCCATTGAACGCAAGCAGGTTTTCGGCATTACCTTTGAACAGGGCAGAAACAACTTCCCGATCAACCGTGCATTGCTCGACAATCCTGTCACCGAAAACAAGACACTTCCACAGTCTGCCATCCGCGATCTTTTGATCGCACTGATTACGCTGAAGTACACACAGTCCAATTCGGTATGCTATGCCTACGATGGACAGGCAATCGGCGTAGGCGCCGGTCAGCAGTCCCGGATTCACTGCACCCGCCTTGCGGGCAGTAAGGCAGACACCTGGTTTCTGCGTCAACACGAAAAGGTACTGGCGCTTCCCTTTTTGCCGAACCTCGGGCGACCGGATCGCGATAACGTTATCGACGGCTATATCAACCGGAATGAGGAAGATGTCTGTGCGGACGGTATCTGGCAAAAATACTTTACAAGGCAGCCCGAACCGCTCACGGACAGGGAGATCCGTACATATCTTGACGGCATTGACGGCGTAAGCCTCGGCTCCGACGCATTCTTCCCGTTCAGTGACAATATCGAACGTGCAAAGCGAAGCGGCGTTCGCTATCTGGCAGAGCCGGGCGGCTCCATACGGGATGATGCGGTCATCGATTGCTGTAACAAATACGGCATGGTGATGGCATTCACCGGCATGCGGCTTTTCCACCACTGAGAACTGCGCGGGATTCCTCCGTTAGCAGTACACATCCGCGAAAAAAGGCAGGTAGTCATTCATGAAAATTCTTGTAGTCGGAAGCGGCGGGCGTGAACACGCCATCATCCGGAAACTGAAAGAAAATCCCTCCGTCCGAACAATCTATGCCCTACCGGGAAACGGCGGTATTGCATCAGATGCAATATGTGTTCCCATCGGTCCCTGTGAAATCGAAAAAATCGTCTCCTTCGCCTGTGAGAAAGAAATTGATTATGCCGTGGTCACGCCGGATGATCCGCTTGTCCTCGGTTGCGTCGATGCCCTGGAACATGCCGGCATTGCCTGCTTCGGTCCGCGGGCAAATGCGGCAATCATTGAAGGCAGCAAAGTTTTTGCAAAAAATCTGATGCAAAAATATCACATTCCCACTGCCTCTTATGCTGTGTTTGACAATGCCGAAGCCGCGCTTTCCTATCTGGCGACCGCGCCCATTCCAACCGTTGTCAAAGCCGACGGACTTGCGCTCGGCAAGGGCGTCACCGTCGCTATGACCCGGCAGGAGGCGGAGGATGCCGTCAGAGATATGATGCAGAACAAAAAATTCGGTCAGAGCGGAGAACGCATTGTCATCGAGGAATTTCTGGTCGGCGCTGAGGTTTCGGTTCTCGCTTTTACGGATGGCAAAACCGTCAAACCGATGATTTCTTCCATGGATCACAAGCGCGCCCTTGACGGCGACCGCGGTCCCAACACCGGCGGCATGGGCACCATTGCCCCCAATCCCTTCTATACCGAAGAAATCGCCGACCGCTGCATGCAGGAGATTTTCCTCCCGACCATCCGTGCTATGAACGCCGAAGGACGCACCTTCTGCGGTTGTCTTTATTTCGGCTTAATGCTGACCGCAGACGGGCCCAAGGTCATCGAATACAACTGCCGCTTCGGGGACCCCGAAACCCAGGTTGTACTCCCCCTCTTGAAAAGCGATCTTCTGGAAATTATGCAGGCAACGACAAACGGAACGCTTGCACACACAGAAGTCTGTTTTCAAAACGGTGCCGCCTGTTGCGTAGTCATGGCTTCACGGGGTTATCCGACCGCATATCAAAAGGGATTTCCGATCTCTGTTCCCGATGCCGTCCGCAAGGATGTATATGTAGCCGGCGCCGCGCTGCAGGACGGTGTTCTGGTGACAAACGGCGGCAGAGTCCTGGGCGTAACCGCAGTGGCACAGGATTTGCGGCATGCGATTGACGATGCCTACCGGAAAGTGTCACAGATTTCGTTTGAAAGCGCCTATTACAGAAAAGATATCGGGCAAAAAGCACTGCAAAAAACGGAGGTATAAGATGGTTTACAGAGTTTATGTGGAAAAGAAACCGGCACTGGCTGCCGAAGCCGCCGGGCTTTTGGAGGAAACCGTCAACCTGCTCGGCATTACCGCACTCAAACGCGTGCGGATTCTGAACCGCTATGATGTCGAAAACATCCGGGAAGATCTCTTTGCATACGCCAAACGGACGGTTTTCTCCGAACCGCAATTGGATATCGTCAGTGATGATTTTAACGCACAGGGCGGCACCGTCTTTGCCGTTGAATACCTCCCCGGTCAGTTTGACCAGCGTGCGGATTCCGCAGCACAATGCATTCAGCTGATTTCCAGAGCGGAGCGCCCCCTGATCCGGACGGCGAAAGTCTACATCCTTTACGGAAACCTTACTGCTGGGGATACGGAAAAAATCAAAAAATATGTCATCAACCCGGTGGAAGCGCGTGAAGCATCTCTCTCCCTGCCCGAAACCCTGCAGATTCCCTGCGAAATACCGGATCACATACAGACACTGCACGGCTTCATCGGGTTTGACCGCAAACAACTGGAGGATTTTTCTGCGCGGTACGGTCTTGCAATGGACATTGATGATCTGGCATTCTGCCAACAGTATTTTTTGTCCGAACAACGCGATCCGACCATTACGGAAATCCGCATGATTGACACCTACTGGTCCGATCACTGCCGCCATACCACGTTTCTGACCGTCGTTGACGACGTGACCTTTGAGGACCCTTTGCTGCAGAAGACCTATGCGGAGTATTTGGAACTCCGCGGGCGTCTCGGTGTCACCAAACCGATCTGCCTGATGGATCTTGCCACCATTGCAGCGCGCGCACTTCGTCGGGACGGCAAGTTGGAGAACCTGGATGAAAGCGAGGAAATCAACGCCTGCACCGTCCGGATTCGTGTCAATGTCGACGGAAAGGAAGAACCGTGGCTGCTGCTCTTCAAAAACGAAACACACAACCACCCCACGGAAATCGAGCCGTTCGGCGGCGCAGCGACCTGTATCGGCGGCGCAATCCGCGACCCGCTCTCCGGACGTGCCTATGTATACGGCGCCATGCGCGTCACCGGCGCGGCGGATCCCTGCCGACCGGTCAGCGAAACCATCAAGGGAAAACTGCCCCAAAGAAAAATCGTAACCACCGCCGCGGCAGGATATTCCTCCTACGGCAATCAGATCGGTCTTGCCACCGGTCTGGTCGATGAAATTTATCACCCCGGTTACGCCGCAAAACGCATGGAAATCGGTGCGGTCATCGCTGC
>FR890554.1:28332-31920 GCA_000433415.1 Clostridium sp. CAG:448 | reverse complement strand
CGGCGCCGGGAGATGTCGTCATTCTTCTGGGCGGTGCCACCGGTCGGGACGGATGCGGCGGCGCTACCGGCTCCTCCAAATCCCATACAGAAAATTCATTGGAAACCTGCGGCGCTGAGGTGCAGAAAGGAAATGCACCGGAAGAGCGCAAGTTGCAGCGCCTCTTCCGCAACCCGGACGTCTGCCGGATGATCAAGCGCTGCAACGATTTCGGCGCGGGCGGCGTATCCGTTGCCATCGGCGAACTGGCTGACGGTCTGTCCATCAACCTGGACGCCGTTCCGAAAAAATATGACGGTCTGGACGGGACGGAACTTGCCATCAGCGAAAGTCAGGAGCGCATGGCGGTTGTCATCTCCCCGGCGGATACAGAGCGTTTTCTGGAGCAGGCACACAAAGAAAATCTATCCGCAACCCCGGTTGCAACCGTTACGAAAGATCCACGCCTGGTTATGCATTGGAACGGTGAAAAGATTGTTGATCTCAGCCGCGCTTTTCTCAATTCCAACGGTGCCCCCAAGCACATCCGCATTCACACCCAACGCCCCGCAATCAAAAAAGAACAACCGGTCGGTACTTTCAGAGATCTCTATCTTTCTCTTGCCGGAGATCTGAATATCTGCTCCAAGCGCGGACTTTCCGAACGCTTTGACTCTACAATCGGTGCCGGGACCGTGCTGATGCCGTTCGGCGGAAAAAATCAGTTGACGCCGATTCAGGCAATGGTACAAAAAATATCCGTTGAAAAGAAACACACGGACGACTGCTCCCTGATGGCGTTCGGTTACAACCCTTATCTGACCGAACAAAGCCCCTATCACGGCGCGTATCTTGCCGTTGTGGAATCTGTCTGCAAATTGATTGCGGCCGGCGCGGACTTTGCGGATATTTATCTGACATTCCAGGAATACTTCAAACACCCCGGCAGGGACGGCGAGCGCTGGGGAGAGCCGATGGCGGCACTGCTTGGCGCTTTCAAAGCCCAAAGAGAACTGGGCATCGGCGCCATTGGAGGCAAGGACTCCATGAGCGGCACCTTTGAAAAAATAGATGTTCCGCCGACTCTGGTTTCCTTTGCCGTCACAACTTCCAAAACAGATCGCATCGTTTCTCCCGAATTCAAGGCTGCCGGACACCGTGTGATTCTGCTGCGCCCGTCCTATACACAGGAAGGATTGCCGGACACCGCCTCCCTGCTTTCCGTGATTTCCACGGTCAGTGATCTGCTCCGCACCGGGCGGGCAGTTGCCTGCTACACGCCCGGCATGGGCGGCATTGCGGAAGCCGTCATGAAGATGTGTTTCGGCAACGGATTCGGTTTTGCTTTCTCCGATTGTCTGACAACCGAAGAAATTTTCGGTACCTCCTATGCCTCCTTCCTTTTGGAAATGGCAGACGATTCCGTGCCGTATCCCGTGATCGGAACCGTCACCGAAGAGCAGGAAATCCGGAAAGCGGATGCATCCGTTCCGCTCTCTTCCCTTTTGGCGGTCTACGAGGGAAAGCTGGAACCCATTTTCCCCTGCAACATTCAGAACCGGGAAAAGACCCCTCCGACACTGTCCGATTCTGCCCGGGAGCGCGTCTCTCCCGCCGTCAAAACCGCGCACCCGCGTGTTCTGATTCCCGTTTTTCCCGGCACCAATTGTGAATATGACTCTGCCAAAGCGGTGTCAGACGCAGGGGCAATCCCCGAGATGATCGTCATCAACAACCTGAGCGCCGACGACATCCGCAGAAGCATTGCCGATTTTGCGCAAAAAATACGTCAGTCGCAAATGATCTTCATTCCCGGCGGATTCTCCGGCGGAGACGAACCGGACGGGAGCGGAAAGTTTATCACCGCCTTCTTCCGCAATCCGGAAATCAAGGAGGAGGTCAGCACGCTTCTTGACCGCCGCGACGGTCTTATATGCGGCATCTGCAACGGCTTCCAGGCACTGATCAAGCTCGGACTCGTTCCGTACGGTAAAATTCTGGACACGGACGCCTCCTTCCCTACGCTCACTTACAACACCATCGCGCGTCATCAGTCACGGATTGTACGGACCCGCATCGTTTCCAACCGTTCCCCGTGGTTGGCACTGACCAATGTAGGCGATATTTTCAGTGTCCCGATTTCCCACGGCGAAGGAAGATTTCTCGCGGCCCCCGCGCTGGTTGAACAGCTTGCCGCCAATGGGCAGATTGCCACGCAGTATGTGGATCTGAACGGAAACGCAACCAGCGACATCCGCTTCAATCCCAACGATTCTGTCTGCGCCATTGAAGGAATCACCTCCCCGGACGGCAGAGTATTCGGAAAAATGGGGCACAGCGAGCGCATCGGCAGCGGATTATACAAAAATGTTCCCGGCAATTATAACATCAGAATGTTTGAAGCTGCGGTCGCCTATTTCAAATAACATCGCAAAGGAGCAAACAAATGGCATTTTTATCGGATATTGAAATCGCACAGGCGTGCAAGCCGGCACCGATTGCGGAAATTGCAAGCCGCGCCGGAATCGACGCATCATATGTCGAGCAATACGGCAATTACAAGGCAAAAATTGATCCGGCATACTTAAAACAATCTGCAAAAAAAGGAAAATTGGTGCTTGTCACCGCGATCACACCCACCCCTGCCGGCGAGGGAAAAACCACAACGACAATCGGACTTGCGGACGGTCTTGCCCGGATCGGGAAAAAGGTAGCGGTCGCACTGCGCGAGCCCTCCCTGGGACCCGTGTTCGGCATCAAGGGCGGCGCCGCCGGCGGCGGTTACGCACAGGTCGTTCCGATGGAGGATATCAACCTGCACTTTACCGGCGATTTCCATGCAATCGGTGCGGCAAACAACCTGCTCGCCGCCATGCTCGACAACCACATTCAGCAAGGGAATACCCTTGGCATCGACCCGCGCAAAATCACCTGGAAACGCTGTGTAGACATGAACGACCGTCAGCTGCGCTTCATTGTCGACGGACTCGGCGGAAAGGTCAACGGAACGCCCCGGGAAGACGGCTTTGACATCACGGTTGCCTCGGAGGTTATGGCGGTTCTCTGCCTTGCCTCTTCCATTGCGGATCTGAAGGAACGGCTCTCACGGATCATTGTCGGGTATACCTACGACGACCGTCCGGTAACTGCCGGCGATCTGCACGCGGCAGGCGCCATGACTGCGCTGTTGCGCGACGCGCTCAAACCCAACCTGGTACAAACACTGGAGGGGACTCCCGCATTTGTACATGGCGGTCCCTTTGCCAATATTGCCCACGGCTGCAATTCCGTGCTGGCGACACGCATGGCACTGCAAACCGGGGACTACGCGATCACCGAGGCGGGATTCGGCGCCGACCTCGGAGCGGAAAAGTTCCTGGACATCAAATGCCGTATGTCGGGGCTCAAACCGGACGCGTGCGTCGTGGTTGCCACCGTGCGCGCATTGAAGATGCATGGCGGCATGCCCAAGAATGCGCTTGCCGACGAAAATCTGCAAGCTCTGAAGGACGGACTCCCCAACCTTCTCCGCCACGTGTCCAACATGAAAAACGTATACGGTCTACCCGTTGTGGTTGCCATTAACCGGTTTCCCACGGATACGGAAAA
>FR890554.1:13639-28284 GCA_000433415.1 Clostridium sp. CAG:448 | reverse complement strand
TGTGCGGCACTCGGCGTCAATGCCGTGCTGTCTACCGTTCATGCCGAAGGGGGCGCAGGCGGTGAAAATCTGGCACGTGAGGTTGTCCGGCTGTGCGAAAACAAACATGCGGATTTCCGTTTTTCCTATCCCGACGAAATGACACTGACGCAGAAAACAGAAGCAGTTGTCCGTCGCGTCTACGGCGGAAGCGGCATCACCGTTCTCCCTGCAGCACAGAAACAGTTGCAGACACTGGAAGCGCTCGGCTTCGGGAAATGCCCGGTCTGTATCGCAAAAACACAGTACAGTTTCTCGGATGACCCTGCCAAAGTCGGCGCACCTTCCGATTTTACGGTCACGGTCAGAAACGTGCGCGTCTGTGCAGGCGCCGGATTTGTCGTCATTCTCACCGGCGATATCATGACAATGCCCGGTCTGCCCAAATCCCCTGCGGCAGAGCGCATCGATGTGGATGAAAGCGGAAAAATTACGGGTCTGTTCTGATTCGTATTTACGGAAAACAAGAAGCAAAAACGCAGATTCCCTCGCTGGGATCTGCGTTTTGATTTATTCTATATGCTCCGCACCTCATTTGACACGGGAAAGTCTTGGAGAGGAAACGACATTTTCAACATTATAGAGCAGAAGCACCCGGTCGCATTGGTATTCCTCGCAGTATCGGCTGACTCTGGTTTCGTCCCCACTGCCGGAGAGGTTCAGGACAACCAGGTCAAAGTGCTGTGCCAAAAAGGGCATGACACTGTTTGCGAAGGAATCCTTCACAATCAACAGTCTTTCACGTTTTTCGCCGCCCGTTTTCGTTACGGTCAGGACACCGTGCGTCCCGTCAAAGAAGGCGGCATATTTGTCCTTTTGCTCCAGAAGCTCCAAATTGTAAAAGCCGGAAAAGCTTTGACCCGTTTTCTCATCCCGCACAACAAATTCCGATTCGTTTCCGCGCATCCACAGCTCCAGGGTGTCGGATTCAACAAACTTGAAGCCGGCGCGCGACCAGGCGGTCCCGTAAAAACCGGGCACCTGCCGGACGGAAAAATCATCGGCGGGCAGCACCTGCTCTGACATGCCGAACGACTCCATCAGGGACAGGTACGCATAATAAGCCCCCCGGGTTGTCCAATGGTGATCGGTACGGTAATAAACATATTCCCCTGCGTCGTACTTTTGCCGGAAGAATGCGGTCATATCAATCACGCCTTCCCCTGTCAAATGCCCGTAAACGGCGTCGTGCAACGCATCACTCCCCTCGGTTGGGAAAGAAAATGCAGATGCGGCAACATCAATGGTGCGCGGCGGGAGCAGCACCGTCAAAGGAATGCCCTTCTCCGCCAGCGACGTCCGCAGACGCAGTACGGCATCACAACCGGCAAGGACAGTATCCGGATCAAAGGAATCCGTGTCCTGCACCACCGTGCCGTCCTGCATATAGGCGGTAAACAGGTGCGGCGCCAACTGACCGTTCTTACCGAGCAAAACCCCGTTGTTTTCCCCTTTTCCTAAAAGGAATTCCGTGCTCCCCTTGACCCCGACCAAAAAGTCGCGCGCGGGAAACTGGTCCGCATAATATGCATTCATCTCATTGCCGAAATCACCGTCAAAGAAACGCTTCGGCGTCCATTCGGGCAGTCCCTGGAGCATGCGATTTTCCTGTTCCGACTTTTCTTTGTCGGGAAGAATCCAGAAAAGAATGCCGCATATAAACAATACGCCCAGAAAAAGCGCAATGGTCGCAATGGCAATGCCGCGCTGTGGACCGGAGCCTTCCGCTTTCCGACCCGGCTTACGATCTGTTTGTCGCTCATCATTCCGCATAAGCGTCCTGCCTCCCCTCAGAATTCAAAATACAAAAACGGGCTGAAGGTGGAATCCACCAGATATGCCGTGCTCAGCAACATGCACAGACAACACAGCACCGGAACCGCGACCCGCACAGCCGTCGCCCTGCGGCGCAACGCCGCAAACAGGCGGGCAGGCAGGGGGGTTGCCCCTATGATACAGATTGCCAGAAGCGGCAATGCCCGCAGAACCGTGTACATCCCCGACAAGGCCCGGTCCCCCGCGGCCCCGACCCCGCCAGTGTCGACGTACCGATTCCGAACAGCGCCAAAAACACGGAAAGTCCTGCCGGGAGATCTTTATACGCAAAAATAATCCATCCGAACCCGATGAAAAGGAGCGCATACAGATGTCCGACAATACGGGGCGCCTTTTCCAGCAGGCGCAAAAGAAACGCTTTTTCGATCACAAGCAGGATCAGAAAATACACGCCCCAGAGAATATAGTTCCAGGATGCCCCGTGCCAAAAGCCGGTCAGGAACCATACCACGGCAAGGTTGAGATAAGTTCTCGCTTTTCCCTTCCGGTTGCCGCCGAGCGGAATATAGACATACTCACGGAACCAGGTGGAAAGCGACATATGCCAACGCCGCCAGAATTCGGTGATGCTCCTTGAAATATACGGATAATCAAAGTTTTCCAAAAATTCAAAGCCAAACATACGTCCAAGTCCGATTGCCATATCCGAGTAGCCGGAAAAATCGTAATAAATATGCAGGGTAAAGCACAAAACAATCATCCAAGCACCCAAAACGGACCCTTCAAATTCTGCCGCGGTCTTGAAATAGGTGTAAAGCGCCGCCATGCTGTCGCCTAACAGGACCTTTTTTCCCAGTCCGACGCAGAACCGCTCTATGCCCGACGCAAATTTCTCTGCATTTTCCGCACGCTCGGTCAACTGATCGTCTACATCCCGGTAACGTACAATCGGTCCCGCGATCAGCTGCGGGAACAGGGTGACGTAGGTGCCGAACGCAATAAAATTCTTCTGCACATCCGTCTGTCCGCGGTACAGGTCGATGGAATAGGACATAATCTGAAAGGTATAAAACGAGATGCCGATCGGCAAGGAAAGCCCCTCAATCGGTTTGACAGCGGAAAACAGAGGAATCAGGGCAAGATTTTCCAGGAAAAAGTTGGTGTACTTGAAAAAGAGCAGAAGCGCAAGGTTCAGACAAACAGAAACCGCAAGAAATATTTTGGCGCGTTTGGGATTGCGCTCCCGGTAATAAGAAATGGGAAATCCGAATCCGTACGCGACGCAGATTGAAAAAAGCATGACGAGAATATACAGCGGTTCTCCCCACCCGTAAAAGGCAAGACTCACAATAAAAAGCACCACATTGCGCCAGGAGCGCGGTACGATAAAATATAAAAGCACCGTCAGCGTCAGGTATGCGAACAAAAAGATCAACGATGAAAAAACCAACGCCTTTACCTCTCTTTCCTCTTTTCGGATTGGGATTGATTCCTTTCTATTGTACAACAAAGCCTTCGTGCTGTCAAGGAATATCTTTATTATTCTCCGCATTTTCGCTTGACAAACCGTTCAAGATGGGTTATAATGGAACTTGTTGTAAAAAACCATCCAGAAGGAGTATGGAAATGAAAATTTATGAGGAACTGGTTGCCCGCGGGTTGATTGCACAGGTGACCAACGAAACAGAAATCCGCGACATGATCAATGAAGGGAAAGCCACATTTTATATTGGCTTTGACTGCACGGCGGACAGCCTCACAGCGGGTCATTTCATGGCACTCACGCTGATGAAGCGTCTGCAGATGGCAGGTAACAAACCCATCGCGCTGATCGGCGGCGGCACAACCATGATCGGAGACCCTTCCGGCAGAACCGACATGCGCAAAATGCTGACCAAAGAAGACATCGAACACAACGCCGCCTGCTTCAAAAGACAGATGGAACGCTTTATTGACTTTTCCGAAGGCAAGGCACAGATGATCAACAATGCCGATTGGCTGCTCAGTCTCAATTATATCGAGTTGCTCCGGGAGGTCGGCGCCTGCTTCTCTGTCAATAATATGTTGCGTGCCGAATGCTATAAACAGCGCATGGAAAAGGGACTTTCCTTTTTGGAATTCAACTATATGATCATGCAGTCTTATGACTTCTACTATCTGTACAAAAATTACGGCTGCAACATGCAGTTCGGCGGTGATGACCAATGGTCCAATATGTTGGGCGGTACCGAACTGATCCGCCGCAAGCTCGGCAAGGACGCGCATGCCATGACCATTACCCTGCTGACCGACTCACAGGGCAAGAAAATGGGAAAGACCGCCGGAAACGCCGTTTGGTTGGATGCCAACAAAACGACGCCGTATGAATTCTACCAATACTGGCGGAATGTGGACGACGCGGATGTGATGAAGTGCATCCGAATGCTGACATTCCTGCCGATGGAACAGATTACCGAGATGGCAAATTGGGAGGGCGCTCAACTCAACCGCGCCAAAGAAATTCTCGCATTCGAGCTGACGCAGATGGTTCACGGTACCGATGCGGCAAATGAGGCACAGGCGCAAGCCCGCTCGCTGTTTGCAGGCGACGGCAGTGCCGATGCGCCGGTTTGCAAACTCTGCGCAGAAGATTTTATGGGCGGCATCGAGGAAGGCAGAATTGACATCGGCTCCGTCATGGTCAAAGCCGGATTGGTCAAATCCAAATCAGAAGCACGCACTGCCATCACACAGGGCGGCGTCACCGTGGACGGCGAAAAGATTTCCAATATCCACACCTCTTATGCACCGGAAGACCTCAAAGACGGCATTTTGGTCCGCAAAGGGAAAAAGAGCTTTGTCAAAGTCATCGCAGAGTGAAAAAGTATAAAGGCTTCACCGTGTAATTCCAATGGTGCATTGCACTGCACGGGTTGCGCGGTGGTGTCTAAAAAAACACGCATGGGTTTTGAGTGCCCATGCGTGTTTTTTCATTTGCGACAGAAATAAAAGAAGGTATCATCCTCCCCGTCGGGGACAAACCCGGCTGACAGGATCATTTTTTGGGACGTTGTATTTTCTCTATAACATTTGGCGCGCAAGGAAACGCCCAGCTCGTTCTCTGCCCAATCCGCCGCAAGACGGAATGCCGTCGAACCGAGCCCTTTGCCGTGCATGGCGGGCATCAGACGTGCGCCCAACTCTGCGGTGCCGTTGTAGGTGAAGTTGTAAAGAATAACCTCTCCCACCAATGGGTGATCAATCCCGGATTCACGGATTGCAAAGCTGATTCCCTCCCCGATTGAACGGTCGAAGGACACCATATCGTAGAACGTATCATCGTCAATCTCTCCGGTGATTTCCGGATCGGTCTTGTAATCATATCCCCAAAGCCGATTGTTTTCTTCATCGGTACAGAGCGCCCTGTAGGTTGCCTTATCAGACGCGGTAATTTCACTCAATACCACCCCGTTTGCATACAGAACCGGCGTTTGGGACAAGCCAAACAGAGGAGAATTGACCTTGACCAGGTATTTGTCGCAGAGCAGGATGGGTTTGTATTGCAGTTTGGAGGTTCTCAGTCCCACATCGCCGGCATCATCCTCGCGGTTGACGGTCGCCAGTTGCGGATACCGGCTGCGGGCATACCGGACAAAGCTGTTAAAGGTTGTCGGATAAACCCCGGTGTAACGTGTCAGCGCTTTTTCAACATGGATAATCAGATGCTCCCCCTGCATTTCCCCGATTGTCAGCGAAACAGGCGCCCCATCGACAAAGAGCGCTCCGCCGATTAGCGGGAAGGAAAAATATGCCTCCAGGAGTTCCTGCGTATGCAGATACTCTTCACATTCCTCATAACCGGGCGCCGGATGCTCCTTGGCATATGCGCAAAGCAGTGCACGCAATGCCGGCAGCATTTCCGGCGACAGCGGTCTGAAATCCGGTTCTCCGTACAACGAACGGAATTTATTGATATGATTCCTCTGCCCGCTGAACTTTTTCCCGGCGAAGGTTTCCATTTCAGCGGCGTCGTAAATATAGTCACTCCACTTGCGCTCGTAATTGTACATCAGGCGGGACAGTTTTGGGTGACGGCATATTTCTCTCAGCGTGCTTTCATTTGCACCGTAGAATTTCAACGGCAGATTTTCCCTACTGACATAGGCAAGCAACGCGTCCAGTGCCGCTTCCGTATCCCCGCCGAACGGGTAGGAAAACGACGGTTCCCCGCAAATATCCTGCACGGTAATCAGACATCCGTCGACCTCGCAGAAAGCCAGGTGCACGCCCTCATTCCACATCAGAAAGCTTCCGACGGAAATGTCGTTCACATTGCTTTTCGACTGCGCGATCAAAGGGGCATATTTTCGCAGGGTTTCCGGTGAATAGGGTTCAAACTTCATGGTAGCAAGCATAAAAAATTGATCTCTCTTTCAGGTATCTTAACTTATATATTCATTACTTTGTACGACGCTGTTGTGCGATCCAGGCAAGCAGATCTGTTTCCCGGATGGCGGGATCCCACGCATTGTGCCCGGCAGTCGGAAAAACCGTCAGCGAGACATCTCCGCCAGCCGCGCGAACCGCATTGCACATCCGCACGGATTCGCAGACATCCACGGTTGTATCCAAGGCACCATGATAGGCGCGTATGGGAATATGCTTCAGCCTTGCCGCATTCCATGGCATACCCCCGCCGCAGATCGGCACCCCGGCGGCAAACAGCTCCGGTGCACACATCAGCATGGTCCAGGTTGCATAACCGCCCATGGAGGCACCCATCAGTATGATGCGGTCGGGGTCTATACCGGGCAGTGTCGCCGCATATCTGATCCAGTCCGTCAATTGCGAAAAGACACAGAACCAGTTGTCCCATTCACACAAGGGCGCCGCCAAACAAACGGGCAAATGCTGTTCGGCAAGCGCGGTTTCCAATGTATACGGCACCCTGACCGCGTGCAGGTCATGTCCGCGCCCGCCGGCACCGTGCAAGTAAATCAGCAAGGGAAGCTTTTCCCCGCCCGTTACCTCCCGCGGTCCGGAAAATCCATATTGCATGGATTGATAGATACGCTGTTCCATCGCGCGCTCACGCTTTCATCCGGAAATCCAGCCGCTTTGGCGGGGTCAGCGCGTTCCGGTCAAACGGAATTCCCTGCGCCCGCGCCTTACGTTCCTGTATTTCAAACCAAAGGTCCGTCAAAAGCACTTCGCCCTCGCGGATATCCGCGATTACAATGCCTCCGTCCCGCAAAAGCAACTGTTCTGCTTTTTCCTCATTGCCACTGCGCAAAAGTGCGCATACATAGAGCAGTGTTGCACGTCCGTCCGCACGCACACCCGCGGGCTGAGATTCATAAAATGCCACCGCTTCCCGGTATTTGCCCGCGGCAATCAGGGCACCGAGTGCTTCCCTTGCCAGTGAAAGATCTCCCGGTCGCAGACAGGCACCGGACAGCAGCAGCGTTGCCGCCAAGTCGGTCTCATTTGCCAATGATGCACATTTTGACAACCCATAGTATGCCCACGGATTGGGTGCAAGATGCACCGAACGTTCCAGCGCTTCCTTTGCCTCCCTGTGCCTGCCGGATGTCAACAGGCTCATTCCAAGCTGTAGCCAGAGATAGTAATTCTTTCCGTCAGTCGCCGTCCGCTCCTCCATCTTTGTCGTCCAATACGGTTCCGCCATCCATGAAGGCGGAATTTCCGTCGGTGCATAATCCGGCAATGCAGTCCCGTGCAAAAGTGCCTGCCAGAACGCCTGCTCTTCATCCGTGCGACCGAAATTCAGGTGCGGACAGATCAGCTCCGCCCCAATATTGCGACGTCTTTCGTTCTCCAATGCTGCCCATCCATCTCCATACAGCACCATAGTCTGCGCGGGCGAGGTTGCCATTTCTGCCGTTTCTGCAAGGATTGCATCCATCTGCGCCTCGGTAATCATGCGATCCAAAACCGCCTCCGCCGCGCACTTTGCATCCTCCCAATCCCCGTGAATTTTTGCGGGGTCTGCCTGCATCGCACCATATGCCTCCAGCCACTCCCATGTGGTGCGGGGCGGCATGGGCAAATGTTCGCACTGGGTATGTGCCAGTCCTGCCTGGATTTCCACATACCGCGCGGCGGATCCGTCCGCCGTCAGGTACTCCTGCCAGCGATCCCCTCCGGGTCCCTGCCCCCAAACAAACTGCTTGCGTCCCTGCAACCGTGCGGTGGAGGATTGCACAAGACCATACCCGTCCCGATCCAGTTGGGCTTCAAACTTCCGGGATTGATCCGGAATTTTGAAGAAGTAATCCACCGCATGCGGGTTGTTGGTCGGGTAGGTGATATCAATTCCGTTATACAGCGGAACAGGTACCAGTGTCACGCCTTCCGGCAAAGAGGTATATGCACTGTCCGCCGGCACAATCACGCGACTGCCGGGTGCCTCCGGGACTGCCATATTGCTCCACCAGTAAGCAGGCGTCACATACGGGTTCGGATTGCAGAGCCGCATCCGCGCAAACAGAAGTTTGGAATCGGTCGGCAGGAAGAAATCCATCTGATATACGCACTTTCTGATCCGTTCATATGCATAGAACCGCAAAACCGGCGTTCCGTCACACAAACGGGTCTGCGCGGTAAAAATGGTGTCGCAGGTATGATGGTGATGCCCCGCTTCACCGCAGTTGAACTCCACGCCTCCGGATGTCCATGCATTCCGCAGCGCAAGATTGCAGGGGCGGATAACGGGATTGAAAAAGAGGAGATCACGTTTCTTCTCTTTGTCATACAGACGCGCAAGTTTTCCTCCCATGTCCGGATAAAAAACAGCACGCAGATAATCGTTCTCCAAAACGGCAATGCGGACGTCCGTATCGGTCAATTCCCTGCTGTACAGATCCTGCATCCGGTAAGGAAAAGACGACGCGGCGCTCCCGTAGCCGATGTACAGGCCTTCATGTTCGGAAAGGCAGGAATTCCCGTTTTCTTCCGGCATTCCGTGATAGGTACAAAGCGCAGGCAATGAAGACTCCCCGTTCATCGTCGCCACCGGCATTTTCATTTTTGTAAACTGTAGTGTAGATCTCACGGCTTTCCTCCTTATATCAAAACGAAAACAAAGATTTTTCATAAAGGCACACCCCACTCGGTGCTGTCAACATACGCGGATAGGCAAGCGCAACCAACAGTTTTCCTACGCGATAGAACGCAAAGGACACTTCCCCACCGTCATCGGTCGGCACATTCCGCAAATCCCCCCGTATCCCCTGCCCGGTATACTTGACATACGCTTCCTTGCGCGTCCACAGGGACAGAAACGATTCGGCATCCGTCACGCTTGCCGCTTCGGAATCCGAAAAAAAGCGTCCTGCCATGTGCAAAGCCCTTTGTGCCGGTATCCGGTCCGCAGGCTCCGCATCAATTCCGAGGCATATGTTTTCCTCCGACACGGCACACAGAACAAATCCGTCTGCGTGCGTCAGGCTGAATGCGGCATCTCCCGCCCTGCAAACGGGTTTCCCCGCAGACTCACGGCAAAGACCGCGCACACTTTGCGGCAAAACGCGGGAGAGAAGCAGGTGAACGCACAAACTGTCCATCCGGCTTTGCAGGTTACCCATTCCACGCAAGGGGGTAAAATAATCCGCAGAATCCGGAAAACGGGCAGACAGAAACTCCCATGCCCGCGCCTCTTCCGCTTCGTCCGGTATCACCGATGCCGCACAGTAAATCCGGATCGGTTCCATCAATCCTCTATCCCCATCCGCTTCATCAGTTTTTTGTTGAATTCCTCGGCAGTATTATAGCCCATCCGCTTCTGACGGTTATTCATAGCGGCAACCTCCAGAATGATGGACAGATTCCGCCCAGGCTTGACGGGAATCGTCACAGTCGGAACGCTGACACCCAGGATACTGACTGTCTGTTCGTCCAAGCCGAGCCGATCATACATTTTCCCTTCAACCCAGGGCTCCAGGTTGATCACAAGATCAATCTGCTGGGATTCCTTGACCGCGCCCATACCGAACAGACGGCATACATCCACAATTCCGATGCCGCGCAACTCGATGTAGTGGCGGATAATTTCGGGTGCCACACCGATCAGCTGCGTGTCGGAAATACGTTTGATATCCACCACATCATCGGCAATCAGACGGTGTCCGCGCTTGACAAGCTCAATCGCGGTTTCACTCTTACCGACGCCGCTGTCACCAAGCAACAAAAGTCCTTCGCCGTAAACTTCAACCAATCCGCCATGCGTTGACTTGCGCGGCGCCAGGTGATCGTTCAGGGATCCGATCAGCGCTGCCATAATCGGGCTGGTTTTCTCGCCTGTCCGCCAGATCGGGACACCGACCTTTTGCGCCTCCTCAATCAAAGCGGGATAAACGGGCAAACTGGTGGTAAAGAGCACCGCAACGGGGTGCGCATCGATAAACGCACGCAGTTTGCAGTCCCTAGTCCGCTCGTCCAAACCGTCCAGATACCGATGCTCGGCGTTGCCGATCATCTGAATGCGTTCCGCATCAAAAATCCCGTAAAACCCTGCCAACGCAAGTCCGGGACGACTCACCTCCGGCGTATTGATCTTAATTGCCGCATAATCGTCCGGCACATAAATCCGCTCAAAGGAAAATTCCTCCTCGATCTGTTGCAGAGAAATATACCGTACTTCCTTATCTGCTCCCTCTTCCATTTTCTTTTTCCTTTCCGTTCAATCATTTATCCGGCACGCAAGCCGGAACTGTTTTTACCATATCCGATTACAAAAAAGGTTCCGCGCCACGGCAATTTCCGCCCTGCGCATCCTTTCGCTTTCCTTCCGCTCCGCAACCGGGAACGGATGTCTTTATTATAACATCTGCACACCGGATTGTCAAGAAAAAGAGGCTCAAGATTTCAGGTGCACAGCGCAAAGAAAACAGCCTCCGATAACCGAAAGGCTGTTATGTAAAATATTCATTTGCCGATGGAGCGGTCGCGGCAGACCAGCAGATACATCGGCAGTCCCTCATCCCAGCCGGATTCCTTGCGGACGGTTTCCCAGCGTGCGGCAACGGCGGCATAGCGGAACTCCGTCAATGCGCAACACCCCGAGAAGGCGCTCTCTCCGATATGCTCCAACGTTCCCGGCAAAATCAGGGACCGCAAGCCCGTACACCCCGCAAAAGCCCGCTTGCCAATCACCTGTAACCCATGCGGCAAAAAGACTCCGCACAGGTCGGTACATCCCGCAAAGGCGCCCTCCCCGATCGTCCGCACCGGCTTTCCATCGAAGAAAGACGGAATCACAACGGTTTTATCGCTTCCGGAAAAGCCCGTAACCGTCAGGACATCGCCCTCGTCACAGTACAGAATGCCGGGCGTTTGCGCAACTGTAACAGTTGCATTTCCACGGCGGCACATGGAAAACAAAAGCGAAATATATGCCCTTTCAAACGGGACAAAATCACCTGCGTCAATCAATGCGCAGATTTCCTCCTCCGTTGCAAAACGAGCTTCTATCACCTCTTCTTCCTGCAAGCACAGCACGCCGGGATCCGCCGTCAGCACATATACATCCACAAATCCGTACTCCCGGTAGAAGGTTATATAAGGTCGTATGTCCGCAAAATCAATCCTGACTCCCAGTTCCTCAGACAGTTCTCTTTGAGCTGCCTGCGCACTGTCTTCCCCGGCAACCGCGCTTCCGGTTGCGCTGAGATCCCAGAGCCCCGGAAATCCCGCCTTGAAAGGCTGGCGGCGCTGAATCAGCATCCGCCCGTCGCTTCCGAATAGGCAGATATGGACGACCAGGTGGTATTCCCCCGGCAAAAGCGGAGTTCCTCTTTGCACGGTTTTCCCCGTTTTTCTTCTCCGGCTGTCATAAATATCCCAATATTCCATCAAAACCTCCACTATAAAAGAAAGCCGCAACGGACAACGTTGCGACTGCTTTCTGCTATACTACCCCCACCGAGCCGTGTAACCCATAAAACGGAACCCTGTTTCTTCCAGGGCGGTGTCCTATCCGCGACTTTACTGCTCCCAGCTTCCGCCGTTTCTCCGGGACAAGTCAACCGCAAGAAATGCGGGAGGTCTGCAAACCATCGCGCGAATCGGACTCCTTTAATCTGATGTGGGTCACAATTACAGATTATCACGCACTAAGCAGGGGAAATCACCGGAATACTCCGGTCACCCGACACTGTTACTGCATCTTATTCCTGGTCATAGTCAATCTGGCTGAGCAGATCGTCAAAGTAATCCGCCACCTTTTCAAACTCGTCGTCGTCATCAATAGTCAGATATACGTCCTCACCGTTTTCATCGGTCTGTCCCTTCAGGATAATGTACTCAAAGGTATCCGCTTCTTCGTCCTGCTCCTCAACGGGAATCATGGCAAGGTAAGTGACCCCCTCGATCTCTGCCTGCGCAAGCAGTTCAAAATCGTGCTCGTCACCGTTCTCATCGGTCAGCGTATACACTTCGCTTTCCAATTCTTCCTCATTCTCATTGTTCTGATTCAGCGTATTTTCACTCATTGCTCTTGTACGTCCTTTCTCTTCCCTTTGTGACCATTATAACAGACCGTTGCCCGAAAGTCAAGAGGTTTTCGTCACTTTTTTGCCGGCAACCTGTCCTTCTTTCCCGCTATTCCGACACAGGTTCATCAAAATCCAAAACATCCGACAGAATTGTGTTGCTGACAAAAAAACCTTTTTCCGAAAAGCGGCAGCGTATTCCGCTTTCCGTTTGCTCCCAAATCACAAACCCGCCGCCAATATACGGTTGCAGGCGATGACGGAAACGCGCCGCAAAATCGCAGAACGGGAACCGTTCTTCTGCCTCCCGCAAAAGAATCCCCTGTGCAAGGCGCATGCGTAGCATCACATACTCGCACAGACGGTCGTTGTCGTCAATTTCCGCATGCTCCGTCTCCTGCCGCTGACCGGCAAGGAAAGCCGGCAGATCGCGTGCGATGGCGAAACGGACGCCGTGCAAATAGGAATGTGCGGAAACGCCCAGCCCGAGATAATCATCACAATTCCAGTATTTCCCGTTATGTACCGATGCAAACCCCGGCATGCAAAAATTACTGATTTCGTACCGTTCAAGCCCGCGTGCGCGGAGCGTTTCGACAATCTGCTCGTACATATCGGCATCGGTATCATCATCCGGCACCCGGAGACTGTTGCCCATACGCGCGAAAGGAGTCCCCGGTTCAATCTTCAGGCAATACGCAGAGAGATGTCGGATGCCAAGACCGCAAAAAGCATCCAGCGAAGCAGACAGGCTCTCTTTGGTCTGCAACGGAATGCCGAACATCAGATCGGCAGACAGATTGTCAAACCCGACCGCATGTGCGTCCGCAAAGGTTTCCCGTGCCCGCGAAAACGTATGAATCCGACCGAGCGCCTGCAATTCCGCATCCACCGCGCTTTGCACACCGACGCTTAAACGGTTGACCCCGCTCGCACGCAGTGCCGCCAGATAGTCACGGTCCACGCTACCCGGGTTGCATTCGGCGGTGATTTCCGCACCCGGTGCTACCGAAAATGCGTCACTGAGCGCCGCAAGCAGTGCTTCAAACTCCGACGGCAACAAAAGAGTCGGCGTTCCGCCGCCGAAATAGACGGTATCAACCGTATAATCCGCACCGATCTTCTCTCCCCATCGGCGCAGGTCCTTAACCAATTCCCGCACATACAGGCTTCTGTCCGTCCCACTCACGCCGGGAAAGGAACAAAAGTCACAATACCCGCACTTGCTTTTGCAAAAAGGAATGTGCAGATAGATTCCCAACGGTCTGCGCATAACGGACATCAGTCGTCTCCCAGCTTGAGAACGGCAATAAAGGCATCGGAGGACAGCGATACGGAGCCGAACTGCCGCATGCGCTTTTTCCCTTCCTTTTGCTTTTCAAGCAGCTTTTTCTTCCGCGTCACATCGCCGCCGTAGCATTTGGCAAGCACATCCTTACGCATCGCCTTTACCGTTTCACGCGCAATAATGCGGGAACCGATTGCCGCCTGAATCGGAATTTCAAACAGTTGACGCGGAATATTCTCCTTCAGCTTTTCCGCAATTTTGCGCGCACGCGGATAAGCTTTATCCTCATGCACGATGAACGAAAGCGCATCCACCTGCTCCCCGTTGAGCAGAAAATCAAGCTTCACCAGCTTGCTCGGTCGGTATTCCTTGAATTCATAATCCAGGGAAGCATACCCGCGTGAGCGCCCCTTCAGCACATCAAAAAAATCATAAATGATCTCGTTGAGCGGTAACTCATAGTGCAATTCTACCCGCTTCTGATCCAGGTATTTCATATCAATGAACACACCGCGGCGATCCTGGCAAAGATCCATCAAGCCGCCCACATACTCCGACGGTGTGATGATATTGGCGCTGACAACCGGTTCAAGCGCCTCAACAATATCATCGGCAGGCGGGAAATTCGACGGGTTGTCAATCCGGAGTGTCTGTCCCTTGCGGTTTTTGATCTCGTAAATAACGCTGGGGGCAGTCGTAATCAGATCCAGATTGAATTCCCGCTCCAACCGCTCTTCAATGATTTCCATATGCAGCAGTCCCAAAAATCCGCAGCGGTATCCAAAGCCGAGCGCAATGGAGGTTTCCGGTTCAAACTGCAGCGCGGCATCGTTGAGCTGCAATTTTTCAAGCGCATCCCGCAGATCTCCGTACCGTGCACCGTCCTCCGGATAAATACCTGCAAACACCATCGGTTGTGCCGCTTTGAATCCGGGTAGCGCCTCTTTGGTCGGATTCAGTGCGCTTGTGACGGTATCACCGACCCGTGTCTCTCCGACCGTCTTGATGGACGCGGTCACATAGCCGACATCCCCGGCGCGAAGAACCTCGCC
>FR890554.1:3513-13607 GCA_000433415.1 Clostridium sp. CAG:448 | reverse complement strand
GAACGGGCGCATACAGCCGACATCCACAACATCATACTCTTCCCCGTTGCTCATCAGCCGGATCCGGTCGCCGCTCCGCACACATCCGTCCATGACACGGATATAAACGACAACGCCGAGATAGCTGTCGTAATAGGAATCAAAAATCAACGCCTTCAGCGGCGCATCCTCATCCCCCGTCGGTGCGGGGAGCTGGTGAATAATCGCATCCAGAACCTGCTCGATATGCAGCCCTGTCTTTGCGGAAACAGCAGGACAGCCTTCCGCGGGGATCCCGATAATTTCTTCGATCTCCTCCACGCAACCGTTGATATCGGCGCTCGGCAGGTCAATCTTATTGATGACCGGCACAATCTCCAGGTTCGCATCCACCGCAAGATAGGCATTGGCAAGCGTCTGTGCCTCAATCCCCTGTGTCGCGTCCACAACCAGCAATGCGCCGTCGCACGCTTCCAACGAACGGGAGACCTCGTAGTTAAAGTCCACATGTCCGGGCGTATCAATCAGATTGAAGACATACTGCTCCCCGTCCGGTGCGGTATAATCCAACTTTACGGCACGCGCCTTGATCGTGATGCCTCTCTCTCGCTCCAGATCCATATTGTCCAGAAGCTGTTCCTCCATCTCCCGCTTGGACACCGCCTTGGTTGCCTCCATGATCCGGTCCGCCAGCGTGGACTTTCCGTGATCGATATGTGCAATAATAGAGAAATTCCGAATATGCTTCATTCTTTGATTTTCCGGCATACTATATAAACCCCAGTCTTCCTGTTTTTCTTCATTATACACCATTTTGCCCCTTCCTGCAAGGGGGAAAATCCAAAAAACCGCCCCACGTCAAAAAATCCTCCACCGGAAGTGAAGGATTTTTGTATTTTCGTGAAAGCCGGAGGCGTTCATTACGCCGGTACCGTGCCGTCCTCTTCTGCCGCCAGTTTTTCCAACGCGGCAATCCGGATGCACACCGTCAGAATATCCATTGCCTGTATTACATTGCCGGTAGACGGATAGGTGGGCGCAATGCGGATATTGGAATCGTGCGGGTCAATCCCGTACGGATATGTTGCACCAACGGTGGTCAGCTTGACGCCGCAAGCCCGGCAGAGCTCATATGTCCGCTTGGCACACCCGTCCATGACATAAAGGCTGATAAAATAGCCGCCGTGTGGGTTGGTCCAGTGCGCAATGCCGCGATCCTTCAGGTCACGCTCCAACGTATGCAAAACCGCCTCAAACTTGGGTCTGATGACATCCGCAACCACCAGCATGTGCTGTCTCACATTCTCCGCGGTTCCGTAAAATTTCACATGTCTGAGCTGATTCAGCTTATCCGAGCTGATGGTCTGCACGCCGATAATCGGCTTGATAAAGGCAAGATTTCTCTCGGAAGCGGCAAAAATCGACACGCCGGCACCGGGGAAGGAAATCTTGGAGGTAGAAGCAAAATAGAAAATCCGGTCAATTGCGCCCTGTTTTTCCGATTCCGCAAAAATGTCGCGCAACTCTTCCTCAACCCCGTTGTAAAGATGGTGGATTGCATAGGCATCGTCCCAGAAAATCCGGAAATCGGGTGCGGCGGTTTTCATAGATGCCAGGCGGATTACCGTTTCGTCCGAATACGTAATACCGTCCGGGTTTGAGTATTTCGGGTTGCACCAGATGCCCTTGATCATCGGGTCCTTCCCGACATATTCCTCCACCATGTCCATATCCGGTCCGGTCGGTGTCATCGGAACCGTTATCATCTCAATCCCCAAGGACTGACAGATCATGAAATGCCGGTCGTATCCGGGTGCAGGGCAAAGGAAGCGCACCTTTCCCTGCTTAATCCACGGTTCCCCGTCCGGCGTACCGTAAAGCAGGCAACGAACCACATTGTCGTACATCAGATTGAGAGAGGAGTTCCCTCCCACATAAATCATCTTCGGGGGGATGCCGAGCAATTCGGAAAACAACCGGCGCGCTTCCGGCGTTCCGTCCAGCAATCCGTAATTCCGGCAGTCAAATCCGTTTTCGCTGATACAGTCCTCTTTTTTGTTCAGACAGGTCAGCATTCCCTGAATCAAATCCAACTGATCCGGTCCCGGTTTTCCGCGTGAAATATCCAAATCAAGTCCGAGATTCTGATAATTTTTATATTCCTTTCGCAAAGCGGCAAGCTCCGCTGAGCGCTGTTCTCTGCTCATCTTGGCGTATTCCATGATATTCCGCTCCTTTTTCAAACGATGGAATTATTATACCATACTCCCATTCAAAATGCAAGATTATTTTGAAAAGTTGTAAATATATTTTTTTATTCGCCGCTTTTCCAGAATTCACGGGCAATTTCTGCAAGTGACTCTGCATTTCCTGCAATTTTCATATTCCGCCACCGCTCCGGAAGCAGGGGGATATAACGGTCCGTAACGTAGCGGTCATCGATCAGAACCACCACTCCGCGGTCCTTCTCGGTACGGATCACACGTCCCGCCGCCTGCATCACATTCACAAGCCCCGGATATGTGTAGGCATACGCATACCCCTCACCGTTTTCGCGGTTGTAATATTCGCACAAAAGATTCCGATAACTGGTGATACCGGGCAACCCGGTTCCCACAATCAGACTGCCGATCAGCATACTGCCCGGCAGATCAATCCCCTCCGAAAACAGTCCGCCCAAAACGCAGAACCCAATCCGGAGTTTTCCTGTGTCCGCGCGGAAGAAGGAAATAAACTGTTCTCTTTCCGCCATGCTCATATGCGGACTCTGTTTGATTTTGCACACCTTCGGATACTGTTTTTCAAAAAGCGCAAAGACCTTTTCCATATAGGAATACGACGGAAAATACACCATATAATTTCCCGCTTTGGCACAGACCGCCCCGGCGATTGCCGCACAAACCCTTTTGTAGGATTTGTCACGGTCCTCATAACGCGTGCTGACAAAATTCGCGGCAATCACACACAGGTTCTCTTTCGGAAACGGGGACGGACAGCAAATGCGTACCGCATTTTTCCCCCCTCCCAGCACACTGATGTAATAATCGATCGGAGAAAAAGTTGCCGAGAACAGCACGCACGATTTTGCGCGCGCTAAAATGCGATCCAGAATATTTGACGGGTCCATACAAAAAACCCCGACCGTGATCTCCTCTCCCGCAATGTCCACATAAAACAGGAACGCATTTTCATCATATGCGCAAACCGTCATATAGGTCCGCAATTGTGAAAGAATCCCCGTTGCCGCGTCCGCCAAGGGGGAATCGGCATTGGCATACAGGTAACGCCGGAGAGCCGCTGTATAGGCGTGCACCTGTTCCGGAAAATCGGCAAACGGTTCCTCGGACTTGTAAAAGCCATATCGCACCCCTTCTGCGTCGTACCGGATCTCCCCTTCGCACAGATTTCCCAGCTTCCGCAAAAAAGCGACCATGTCCTCGGTCTGGCTCAGTATTGACGTGTCCTCCGTCTCCCGCAGCATCTCCGCAAAGCGCGAAAACGATGAAAGCCGGATTGCGGCGGAGTACATTTCACGGGCACGGTCGGCAAGGTTATGCGCCTCGTCCACCAAAAAGGCGTACCTGCCCCCCTCCCCACTGACCGGATCAAAATACCGGCGCAGATAGACCGACGGAGAAAAAACATAATTGTAATCGCATATAATAATGTCACAGTAAGCCGACAGGTCCAAGGACAGCTCATACGGGCAGACCGCATACCGCTGTGCCGTTTCGATCAGAATCTCCCGGGTATAGCCGAACCTTTTTGCGAGCATTTCAAAAACCGCGGTTTCCGCCCTGTCATAATATCCCTTTGCAAGAGGACACTGCTCCGGTCTGCACTGCTCGTCTCCACACCCCTTTGCAGAAGAAGCGTACGGACAAAGCTGTTCCCGCGCATAAAGAATCATACAGCGAAGCCTTGTCCCCGCATCGTAAAGCTTTTTGCAGGCTGCAAATGCCTCCCTGCGGGTGCTTGCCTTTGCCGTCAGGTAAAATACGCGGTCAATCACCCCTTTGCCGACTGCTTTGGCAGCCGGGTACAGCGTGGAAACCGTCTTTCCGATTCCGGTCGGCGCCTCCGCAAACAACCTGGTGCCGGAACACAGGTCATAATAGCATTCACGAATCAATTCTTCCTGCCCTTCCCGTAAAGCAGGATAGGGGAATGCCGCGTCTGCCGCCGTCGGAAGGCAATCCAAAGATCTGTGCAACAAAAATTTCGCGCGGTGTTCCAGATGCTCCAGGATTCCGATATAAAGAATCCGCAATTCATCCAGGCTTTTCCGGTATTCCTCCACCGTCTCACCGCCGTCCCGACGCGCATGGCATACAAGGCGAAGGCAAACCCGGTCTGCCGGCTGCGTAACCGCGTAAAGATACCCCATACATTGCAGATACAGCAGTGCCCGTTGCTTTTCCTGGCTGCCTTCGCCCGCATACCGCACGGAACAGCGTTCAGTCAAAACCGCCGTTCCGTCCTCCCCGGTGATACATTCCGCATAGCCGCTGACGGTATAAACCACACCGGCTGCAACATCGGTATGGGAAAAGAAACGCTTTCCGCGCCCGTCTGCAAAATCCCTGCGTCCGGAACGGACGCGGCGCGTAAGATCGCTGTCATGGCAAACGTATGCACACATTTCCTCCACTGTCAGCTCCAGTGAATTGGTTTTCGGACTGTACCGCAAAAGCGCACCCCCTTATCCGCAAAAATCTACCGTTCACAGTATACCATATTTCGTCAGACCAGTCAATAGCTTTCGTATTTACCCTCTTTTTACCGCATATTGGCAGCGATTCCAATCTTTTTGGGGTTCCCTTTTTCTGCGGTTTTGCTTATAATGCTAACAGGAAACATCTCCGAGAAAGGATACATACCATGGAACTTATCAAGATCAGCAATACAAAACTGAAGATCATCCTGACCGACGCCGATCTCGCGCACTACCATATCTCAACCGAAACCTTTGATTACGCCGACAGCGGCGACCGGCGCGCCTTCTGGGCACTGCTGGATGATGCGCGCCAATCCACAGGGTTTGAGACCGGGCATACGGGACTGGAAGTACAGCTTTATCCTTCCCGCTCCGGTGGATGTGAAATTTTCATCACCAAAACGCAACCGAATGTCAAAGGTGCGGAATGCCTGACTCCGCGCGCAGGATTTTCCGAAAACGCAATGATACGGCTGCGCCCCGGGTATGGATATGCCGGCGACGGAAAAGGAGCCACCGCCTATTCCTTTGATTCCGTCGATTGTCTTTTGCGCGTCTGCACCATTCTGCATCGCAACGGACACGAGGGACGGAGTTCCGCATACCGCGGCGACGACGGCTGTTATTATCTGATCCTTTTCGATACACTGACCTCTCTTTTGCCCGAACCGGACTCCACCACCTTTTTGTGTGAGTTTGGGAAAAAAGAAAACGCGGATGCACTGCTTTTGTACATCCGCGAACACGGTGGGGTTATCTGTGAGAGCAACGCGGTCGAAATACTCGGAACTATCGAAGCATCCGCGCCCAAGAGTCAATTTGAAAAACGGTAATCCACCACATAGGGACAAAGCCGAATTGCAAGATCCTGCGGCAACGGTTCTGCCGCAATATCCCAATAGACCGCACGTTTGTCATTTGCAAAAACCACGTTTGTGCATTCCGCAAAATCATAAGAGAAGGACATCTTCTGCACGGGACCGTAACTGCCGAAAATCACCAGACGACTCTCCCCGACCGCCTGCGCAACGGATTCCGCAAGTGCGGACTCCTCTGCGGCACTCCCCACATATGTCATACCGCAATGACCGTTCCGGTAACGCAAAAGTGCCGTGTTTCGCACGGAACGGTGCAGGGATGCACTCGAAACCGTCAGCTCTCCTGTTCCGAATACCCGCATCGGGGTATCGTTTCCGTAAAATGAAACCGGAATCCCCAATCCGTCCGCACGTTCAATCAGCGGAACCGCAAGATACCATTCCTTTTCCGAGGACGGCACTGGAAGCCATAACCGACGGACGGCAATCCGACCGCACAGCAATTGCAGATAGGCGGGTTGGCGGGTGTGGTAAGAAGTGATTACGACGGCATCCAGTGCCGTTGCACCGTTCTGCCCCGCACAGTATACGGCATCCCGGTAGAGGGCACCGCTTCCCTCACCCAGATCACAGAACACAGACTCCGTCCCACAGTTCAAGAGCACGCCCTCGGCAGTATCGGACGTATGCAGATAGGTTACCGTCGTGGATTTGCCGGCAAGCCGGATTCCGATAATACTCATCAGAATCACGCCCAAACAGCAGACAACCGGCGGCACAAACAGAAGCGACCGATGGCGGAGCCGGATCACCAACAATACCACCATACACAAAAGCGCGCCTCCGATCACCCAACCGATTCCCCGGTAGCGCAAGGAAAAAACACCGTATGGCAGGTCTGCCGCTGTCTGTACCGACAAAAGCATCAGACGAGCTACCTGCGCCCCGATCCACCCCAATACCGACCCTACAAACGGAACCCACGACAAAAGCAGCGTCAGGCATCCGAGGATCAGCAAAGCCGCCGTCAGGGGCGACAGGAGCAGCGTCATGGGAATTGCCAGAAGGGACACCTCTCCGAACCACAGAAACGAGAACCCCAACACGGAAAACATTGCAATGACGGAAACCGATACCGCGGAAATCAGCGTGCTGAGAAGCTGTGCCGGTTTTCCCTGTCCAAGGCGGCGGGACATCCACCTGCGCACACCACGGTCCACCGGTCCGCCGAGCAGAACAATCCCGCACGTCGCACCGACGGACAGCCAAAATCCCATTGACAGCACTGCGGGCGGGTTGCAGAACAGAATCAGAAACACGGAAAATCCGAGCGCCGTCAGCGTATCGTGTTCTCCACGGAAGAAATGCGAAAAATACAGCGCTCCCAGCATCACCGTCGCCCTGCACGCCGACATGGAAAATCCGGTGAGAGAAAGATACGCAATTGACAGAAGCAGCATGCAGAGCGCTCTGCCTCTTTTGGGCAGCCCGCATTTTGTCAGAACGAAAAGAACGGCGCCCATCACAACGGACAGGTGCATTCCGCTGAGCGCAAGCAAATGCGAAACACCGGAGCGCCGGAACCGAAAGGATGTCAGATCATCAAGATAGCTCCGGTTGCCCAAGGTCAGTGCCACTGCCAGCGCACCGTCCTGCCGCTCACCGACAAGCCGGTACAAACGGCGGGACAGCGATGCGTTCAGCCTTGACAGAAAAATACCCGCTGTCATGCCGTCCTCACCCCTGATTTGCAGACTCTCTGCATCCTCTGCGTGCATTTTACAGACAATCCCCCGCGAAAGCAGGTCGCGTTCCTCCTCATATCCGTCGCGGAATGCTTCCATTTTCTCAAATGTGACCTCACAGGAAAACGTATAGCCTACCTGCAAATCCGCCGTGAAATCGCAATCCAGGACGCCATGAAAGGAAATCGGCGTTTCGTCCACCGTATACAGACGAACCTGATAGCCGCTCATATTTCCGCCGCTATACCTGCGCGCGGTCACGATTCCCGAAACTGTGTGCGACTCCCCCGCATATGCCTGCGCACCGGCACAGTAGACATTCCAAAAGAGAAAGGAAGACAGAAGCGCAAGCAGGACAATCAGTGTCATGCCGGACAGAAGCAAAAATCCTCTGCCCCTGCCACGGGATTTTTTCCTTTGCAAAAAGTACACAGCCAAAAGCGCCGCAAGCACGGGTAACAGCGCAAAAAGCAGAATCCGTTTGCACTTCCCCGGAAGAAAAAATGCGCCGATCACCGTCACCGTACCGCACACACAGAGCAAAAAGAACGGGCGTCTCCCGAAAATATTCATGCCGTCATTCACCGCCTTTTCTTCTGCACAGGATTGTTTTTTTCTTATTTTACAATAATCATTCGTGATTGTCAACAGGTTTGTTCGGATTTTACCGACGGATTTTGACAGAAAAACCGTAGATTTATCCCGTTTTTTCCTTGACAAACCGGACAGAATATATTATAATGAATGTCGGTGCGTAAAAAACGCTTGTGTATACTATCTATACCTGTATCGGAGGATTCAACATGTTTGAAACAGTCAAAAATCTGCTTGTCGAAGAACTTCAGGTCAATGCAGACGATGTCACCGCAGATGCGGAGCTCTCGTCCGACCTCGGCATCAATTCCATTGAACTTGCCGATCTTGTTATGCTGTGTGAGGAAAAATACAACCTGGAGATCAGCGACGACGACATTCATAAGTTTGTAACCGTCGGTGACGTGGTAACCTATCTGGAAGGTCACGCAAACTGATTCTGCGCCCCTTCCGCCATCTGATAAAAGCAGCGACAGTGATTCCCGCAAACGGAATGACTGCCGCTGTTTTTTTGTTTGCCGCTCTGCCCTAAACCGGATTTTCCCTTGTCACTTCTCTGACGGAAAGCAACAGGATCGGGAGATTGATACACGTCATTCCCGCCAGGGCAAGGTCGGCGAGAAACCAGATCGCATCCGGCGTGCTGACCGATCCGATCCATGCGCACACGCTGTACAAAACCACATAAATCGCAATGCGCACCTTTCCCCTTTTGCCGCCGGCAATGGGGCGCAGACATTGAATGCCGTAATGCCCCCAACAGACCAGCGTTGAAGCGCCGAAAAGAACCACCGCGATACACAAAAACCACCCCGCAAAGTTGCCGAGCACCGATGCATAGGCATGGATGGTCAGCATCATCGGATTGTCGGCATACGCCGTAATCGCTGTCGGGTCGGAAAGAATCACCAATGCCGTCACCGTGCAAAGCAGGACCGTGTCCACCAGCACTTCAAAAATGCCCCATGTCCCTTGCCGTGCCGCACTCTCCGTGTCGGCGGCGGCATGTGCAATCGGCGCCGTCCCGCACCCTGCCTCATTGGACAGCAGTCCCCGCATCATGCCGTACCGTACAGCGCCGGACAGAAAGAACGGAACGCCGCTTGCAGAGGAAAAGGCACTGCGGAAAACCGAGGCAATCACCTGCCTCATGACATCGGCACGGCGGAAAATGACGACAAGCGAAAGCAAAAAGAAAATCAGCGTCATCGCCGGTACTGTTTTCTCGGTCAGTGCCGATACCGCACGGACACCGCGTGAAACGGCAAACAGGCAAAACAGAACCAATATTCCCCCCGTCACCGCCAGCGGCACGCCCCATACTCCCTCCAGGGCATGGGAAATCGCATTGACCTGAATAATACATCCCATCGTGAAGGAATTCAACAGGCAAAATAGTGTAAACAAAACGGAAAGCCAAACGGCACAACACCGGAATCCGCGCCCACTGATGATATCGAAAATATAGTACATGGCACCGCCGTAGTGCTGACCGTCCCTTCCCGTGCGCCGGTGCCGGACCGCAAGCACAATTTCGGCATATTTGAGAACGGCGGCGCAAATCGCCCCGGCAACCCTCCAGAATACGCCCCGGCAACCATCCAGAATACCGCGCCGGCGCCTCCCATCACAATGGCGGATGCCACACCGACAATATTTCCCACTCCCAGTGTTCCCGCAAGCGCAAGGGTGGTCGCACGGAACGGAGAAATACCGCTGCGACGTTCCCCGCCAAGCATTCTCTTCATGGTCCGGACCGGGTGTATCAGATAAAACCACCGCATCCGGCACAGGTAAAAAAGACCGGATGCCAACAGCAGTACCGGCAAAAGCACCCCGCAAACGTAATTTCCGAACACCTTTTCCATCCAGATCCCTCCGTTTCTTTGTATCATATGCGGGACAGGATGCTTTTTTTCCTGCTTTTTAGCACACAAACACCCTCTGGTGCCCTCGAATTGTTAATATTCTGTGAATTATCGCTTTTAGGGGTTGATTTTTCCCAAAACTGGTGTAAAATATGTATCGTAGATTAGCACTTGCATTGTTTGAGTGCTAAACCATGAAAATAAAAAAAGATATCATAATTATTTCATAAGGAGGAATTGATATGACTCTCAAGCCCTTATCAAACCGTGTCGTGATTAAGTTCATTGAGGCGGAAGAAAAAACCAAAGCAGGTATTATTCTGACTGCATCCGCGCAGGAGAAGCCGCAGATCGCGGAAGTGATCGCGGTCGG
>FR890554.1:0-3446 GCA_000433415.1 Clostridium sp. CAG:448 | reverse complement strand
TGTCGGCAACAAGGTGATTGCAAGCAAATATGCCGGCACCAACGTCAAGTTGGACGGTGTCGAATACGTAATCCTCTCCGAGGATGATATTCTCGCAGTCGTTGACTGAACTGATCTGAAAGAATACGGAGGAATTGAACTATGGCAAAGGATTTACTTTACGGAATTGAAGCACGCAATGCTCTGCAGAGAGGCGTGGATAAACTGGCAGATACCGTCAAGATTACACTCGGTCCGAAGGGACGCAACGTGGTTCTTGACAAGAAATACGGCGCTCCGCTCATTACCAATGACGGCGTAACCATCGCCAAGGAGATTGAGCTGGAAGATGCCGCCGAGAACATGGGCGCACAGCTGGTCAAAGAGGTTGCGACCAAAACCAACGATGCCGCAGGCGACGGAACCACTACCGCTACCCTGCTTGCACAGGCATTCATCCGTGAGGGCATGAAGAATGTTGCCGCAGGCGCTAACCCGATGGTTCTCCGCAAGGGCGTTTCCAAGGCGGTTGATGCAGCTGTCGAGGCGCTGATTGCCAACTCCAAGAAGGTCAACGGCAAAGAGGACATCGCACGTGTCGGTACGGTTTCGTCCGGCGATGAAGTCATCGGCACGTTGATTGCGGATGCAATGGAAAAGGTCACAGCAGACGGCGTTATCACGGTGGAAGAGTCCAAGAGCGCAAAGACCGAATGCGAAGTGGTTGAAGGCATGCAGTTTGACCGCGGTTATCTGTCCCCCTACATGGTTACGGATGCCGATAAGATGGAAGCGGTCATGGACGATGCGCTGATTCTGATTACCGATAAGAAGATTTCCAATATCCAGGAGATTTTGGAACTGCTCAACCAGATTGTGCAGTCCGGCAGAAAGCTTGTCATCATCGCCGAGGATGTCGAGGGCGAGGCGCTGACCACCCTGGTGCTCAACAAGTTGCGCGGCACGTTCAACTGTGTTGCCGTCAAAGCACCCGGATTCGGCGACAGACGCAAGGAGATGCTGCGTGATATCGCAATCCTGACCGGCGGCGAGGTGATTTCCTCCGAACTGGGTCTGGAGCTCAAGGATGCCACCATCGATCAGCTCGGCAAAGCACGTCAGGTCAAGATCACAAAGGAAAATACCATCATCGTTGGCGGTGCCGGCAATGCGGATGAAATCCACGCACGCGTCAACCAGATCCGTGCCGCAATCGAAACAACCACCTCTGATTTCGACCGCGAGAAGCTGCAGGAGCGTCTTGCAAAACTCGCAGGCGGCGTTGCCGTTATCAAGGTCGGTGCCGCTACAGAGGCAGAGATGAAGGAGAAGAAGCTCCGGATCGAAGACGCGCTCAACGCAACCCGTGCGGCTGTGGAGGAAGGTATTGTCGCAGGCGGCGGTACTGCTTACCTGAATGTCATCAGCGCTGTTGCAAAGCTGCTTGACACTGTGGACGGCGACGAGAAGACCGGTGTCCGCATTGTACTCAAGGCACTGGAAGAGCCTGTCCGCCAGATCGCACTCAATGCAGGTTTCGACGGTGGCGTCGTTGTAGACAAGATCATGTCCTCCGGCAAGATCGGCTACGGCTTCGACGCTTACAATGAGGTTTATACCGACATGGTTTCCGCCGGCATTGTGGACCCGACAAAGGTGACACGTTGTGCTCTGCAGAACGCGGCATCCATTGCCTCGGTTGTCCTGACCACCGAATCTGTGGTTGCCAACAAGCCCGAGTCGGAACCCGCAGCACCCGCCGGCAATCCCGGTATGGGCGGCATGGGTGGTATGTATTGATATTGTCCCACTCTATATTGTATGGGGTCGTGTGCAGAGATTGCACACGACCCCATATTGACAAAAAGTCTGCCAAGTAACCTTGCAAGAAAAGCCAATCTGTGGTATAGTAGTACCGAAAATACAACTCAAACGGAGGATGCCTTCATGGACGGACAAAACGGATTGTCGGAACAACTGACAGAGCAACAGGCACAGGAGGAACTGGTACACCTGCGCAGACTGTTTTCGCGTGTACGCCTGCTGCGCAAAGACGTCCTGGAAAATCTTGCGGCACGCTGCCGCGCCAATGTCCCCTCCGATTGCTTTTTCAGCAACGATCCGCAGGGGATGTGCGATCACTGCGTTTCGGCGTGTGCCTATAGGGACCGCGCTGTCCGCAACAAATTGGAAACGGTCGGCGACACCGTATGGCAATGCATGGCAAAATACGTCGTTGTTGACGGCGAACCGTGTGTGATCGAGATGGCAACGGAACTGGATCAGGATTTTCTGAACAGCTTTTCCGGGCGCGGCAGATTGCTGGATCAGCTCACATTCTACCACGACAAAATCTATACCGACGTGCTGACCGGCGTCTACAACCGCAGATACTATGAGGAACAGATACGCGACACCAATCTGTACGCCGGCATTGCCATGATGGACGCGGACGACTTCAAGCTTTACAACGATCTGTACGGACACAACGTCGGCGATGCGGTTCTCCGCACAATGGTCAACGCCATCAGCGGCTGTCTGCGCAAATCCGATATGCTGATCCGCTACGGCGGAGACGAATTTCTGCTCATTATCCCTTCCGTCAGCTCCGACAGCTTTCTGAATGTGCTGAACCGAATCCGCCAACGGGTCAGCAATGCGGAGGTCTCCGGATTCCCGCGCATTCATCTCTCGGTCAGCATCGGCGCCGTGGAATGCAAGAACGAACCGGTCGAACAGGCAGTACGCCGTGCGGACGAAATCATGCTGCTTGCCAAAAGCAAGAAAAACAGAATCTGCACCGAAGAGGATCTTTCCGACAAAGAACTGATGGCAGAAGTGCCGATCATCCTTTTGGTAGACGATTCCAAACTCAACCGCGAAATTCTGAGCGCCATGCTGCACAAGGATTTCCGGATTTTGGAGGCAGAAGGTGTGGATTCCTGCATTGCGGCGCTGAAGCAATACGGCACCAATATTTCCCTGGTGCTCTTGGATATTGTCATGCCCGGAAAAAGCGGCTTTGACGCGCTGATATACATGAATGACAATCATCTGATCGATGACATCCCGGTCATGACCATTACGGAAGACGCATCCGCCGCCTCGGTCCGGCGTGCTTATGACATGGGCGTTTCCGACTATATCAACCGCCCCTTTGACAGCCGTGTAGTCTCCCGCCGTGTGCACAACACCATCCGGCTTTACGCAAAACAACGCCGGCTGATCTCGCTGATCAACCGGCGCATGATTGAAAAGGACGAAATCAACCGCGTCATTGTCAATGTGTTCAGCCACGCCATCGAATTCCACGATCTGGACAGCAGTGCGCATGTGTTGCACATCAGCAAAATAACGGCGCTTCTGTTGGAACAGCTTTTGCGCACAACCGACCGATACCCGCTTTCCGCTTCGGGCATTGAAACCATTGTCACCGTCTCGGTTCTGCACGACATCGGGAAAATCGG
>FR890553.1:29754-33292 GCA_000433415.1 Clostridium sp. CAG:448 | reverse complement strand
CCCGCCCCCCCCCCCCCCGCCCCCGCCCCCCGCCGCATCGGCAAGTGCCGCATCCTTGTCATGCACACGGACGCTTTCGGTCAGCTGCGGATAGGAAACAACCTGCGCAGTCATCTCGCGCAATGCGTCACGGAACGCAAAACCGCTGCCGATCATCTCCCCCGCCAACAACAGCGCCGTCAGAATCCCGTCACCGGTCACTTCCCGGTCACGCAAAAGAATGTGTCCGGATTGCTCTCCGCCAAGCACATAGTCGTTTGCCGCCATGCATTCGTAGATGAACCGATCTCCAACCGCTGTCCGGACACAGTCAATTCCTGCCTGCTCCAACGCACGGGAAAGTCCCAGATTAGACATCGCGGTAATCACCACGGTGTTGCCGCGTAATTTTCCTTCCTTTTGTAATTTGCGTGCAAACAGGTACAGGATCTTATCTCCGTCCACCTCATTTCCGTCGCCGTCCACCGCAATGCACCGGTCCGCATCCCCGTCAAAGGCAAATCCGCAGTCCAGGCCGTGTTCCCAAACCATGCGGCAGAGTGCATCAATGTGCGTAGAACCCACCCCGGCATTGATATTGAGTCCATCCGGCGCGTCCCCTATCGTATACACCGTAGCACCTGCCTGGCGGAACAGAAACGGCGCCATCCGCCAGGCAGCACCGTTTGCGCAGTCCAGCCCGACGCGCAGTCCGGTGAACGGCTGCCCTGCAAGGGAATCGGTCGCAAGCGAGAGCAGATGCCGCGCGTAACGCTCACGGATTTCCGCGCAGTCATAAACACACCCGGTCTTTTCGCGGACGGCTGCCGGCTCCACCGTATCGCTGTCCATCCACGCCTCAATGCGTGCCAGCAATGCATCCTCTGCTTTTTCCCCTTTCCGGTTGACGATTTTGATCCCGTTGTCGTAATATGGATTATGCGATGCCGAAATCATGACACCATAGTCATACTTCCCGGCACTGCACAGCCACGATACACCGGGCGTAGGCACGACATGCAACAGGCATGCATCCCCGCCGGACGCGGCAACACCGGCGGCAAGCGCATACTCCAACTGATAGCAGGAACGACGGGTATCCTTACCGATCAGCACCCGGACACGGCGCCCGTCCTGCGGCAATCCCAAAAATCTGCCGATGCGGAAGGCATGCTCCGCAGTCAGATTCACTCCCGCCTCCCCGCGAAAGCCGTCCGTGCCGAAGTATTTTCCGCGAAATTCGTTTTCCTCTGTTTGACTCTGCATATTCCGTTCCTCTCTTTCTCTTTACTCAGTATATCCCGAAGTCCCGCCGTTTGTACATAAATGGCAGCAAAAACAATGCTCCGAATCAGGAAATCCCACGACATATTATTTTTCACCCTTTTTGCATATTTCTCTTGATATTTCCCGCGCTTTGTGTTATCATGGACACATCGGAGACAATCCGAAAAAACAGCGAGAGGGCAGAAAAAAACATGGTACATCTCACCCCGATTCCGGAAACGGAAACAACCAGCGATCTTTATGCAATCACCGTCAACGGCACTCCTGCTTTGGCATATGCCGCCCGTGTTTCCGCAATGCCGTTCAACACCCCCTGGCGCGGTCATCAGCGTCCGCTTGATCAGACGGAAGAGACAGCATTTCTCTGCCTGTGTGCCGATGAACCCGTTACCGTCGCCGTCTCCCCCGTCCGTCCCGTATCCGATGCGACCGTCCGTCCCCTGTCAGCCGGAATTTCACCAAAGCGTCAGGGGAGTGCTTTTCTGATTACATTGCCGGGGCCGGGGCAATATGTTTTTGAGGGAGACAACTTCCACCACGCCCTCCATATCTTTGTAGACCCGGTCCGCGAGGCGCTCCCCGCGAAAGAAGGAAGAACATGGATCCGTTACGCGCCTGGAGTCCACCATATCGGGCATACGGTTATCGGCAGTCACACCACGGTCATCATCGAACGCGGTGCAGTGGTATACGGCAGCATCACCGCTTACGGAGAAGAGGATATTTTGCTTTGCGGCGGCGGCATTTTAGACGGCAGTGAAGAAATCCGCACGGACGATGACCGCCTGCTCCCATGCGACTACCATGCCCAATTGCCGGGAGATCGGGAAGCGTTTTTCGCTTTTCTGAAACAGCGCCGTGTTCTGCACGGCTGTCTGCGCCTGTACCGTTGCCGCAACGTCCGTGTACAGGATCTGGTACTGCGTGACAGCGCAACCTTTGCCATGATACCGGCACAATGCGAAAACCTGGAAATCGACGGAATCAAAACCATCGGCATGTGGCGTTATAATGCAGACGGAATTGACCTGTTCAACTGCCGGAATGTTGTGATCCGCAACTGTTTTCTGCGCAATTTCGATGATTGCGTGGTCATCAAGGGAATCTGCGGCTGGGACGACTGGAACAACGAAAATATTCTGACGGAAAAATGCGTGGTCTTCTGCGACTGGGGCAGAGGTTTGGAACTGGGAGCGGAAACCAATGCGCCCGAATACAGAAATATCATCTTCCGGGACTGCGATCTGATCCACGGCTCGACCATTCATCTCGATATACAACACCACAACCGTGCATACATCCATCATATCCTGTTTGAGAACATCCGGATTGAATACAACCGACATCAGCTCTCGGAAATGATTCAGGAACGGGACGAGGATGTCTATACCGATACCGGCGCGCTTCGTCAGCCGATGCTGATTGCTATTCCCATCTATGACATGGGGCTGTTCAGTGAGGACGGACTGCACGGACGCGTCAGCGATGTCCTGTTCCGTAACATCGGAATTTACACGGACGGATGCCTGCAAAAGCCGGTCATTCAACTGAACGGACTTTCGCCGGAATGTACCGTTTCCCGCGTACAAATCGAAAATATAACGCTTAACGGCAAACGCCTGGGTGAAACCGACACCGATCTGCACATCGGACCGTTTACGTCGGATATTTCATTCAGGTAACACACCGTTCAAAAAAGATACGGAGGAATCACCATGTACGGCAACACTTATCTGGAAACTGTGGAAAAAACACTGCATCACGCATGGGAAACACAGAAAGAAACAATTCTTGCGGTCGCAGAAAAACTTGCAGCAACCGTCCGCGAGGGACACAATGTCTTTGTTTTCGGCTGTTCCCACGCAGGCATCCTGGCAGAAGAGGTCTTCTACCGCACCGGCGGGTTGGCAATCATCAATCCCATTCTTTTCCCCGGATTTATGCTCAACACAAGACCCGTCACCATGACCAGCAAACTGGAGCGGCTGCCGGGGCTCGGAAAAATCATTCTGGAGGAAAATCACGTCGGATGCGGCGATTTTCTCCTTCTGCATTCGGTTTCCGGGCGCAATACGGTTCCGGTTGAAATGGCAACAGAGGCGAGAGCCGCCGGCGTCTACACCGCTTGTATCACTTCCCTTGCCTACTCCGGCGCAGTCAGCTCCCGGCATCCGTCCGGCAAACGCCTATTTGAGGTGTGCGATGCCGTCATCGACAACTGCGGCGTAGTGGGAGATGCGGCAGTCCGTCTGCCGGGTCTTCCGGAAGCCAT
>FR890553.1:25244-29712 GCA_000433415.1 Clostridium sp. CAG:448 | reverse complement strand
GTAGGCGCCGCGCTGATCAATGCACTGGTCATCGAAGCAGTCGAACAATTGCTCTCGGACGGTACGCTTCCACCGGTCTTTATGAGTGCCAATTTGGACGGAGGAGACCGGCACAACCGGAAAATGTTTGAAAAATTCGGAGATCATATATTCTACCAATAAAACCTGCCCTTCCCGGGGCAGAAAGGAGGAATCCCGTGAAACTGCACCTTGCCGTCGATGCGGGCGGCTCCAAAACCGGATTTGTTCTTTACGGCGACGATTTTTTACCGCGCCGGATCTTCTCTGTCGGCAGTATGCGCCGCAATACCACCCCGCAGGCACTCATGGACGCACACATCAATCTGATGTTGGAAATTCTGCAAAAGGAAGGTGTAACCTCACTCGGTACGCTGAGCGGAACCTTTTTCCCGGACTGCCGTGATGCACTGGAACGCACCTTTCACCCCGATGAGATTGTTTTCCGCAACGAACTGCAACCGGCGCTTGCCACCGCGCTGATTATGGGGGACGGAACCATTCTCTTGGCAGGCACCGGCAATGGCATTCATACCTGCCGCAATAAGGAAACGCTGTGTTCCGGCGGATGGGGCGCCGCATTGGGGGACGACGGTTCCGGATACGACATCGGAAGGCACGCCTTCCGTGCAATTATGCACGCATATGAGGAACAGGCTCCTGCCACCGCACTCACTGCATTGCTGTGTGAGCGGTACGGCACGGAGAACCCGCGGGATGCCGTGTTTTCCATCTACGCACCGGACGCTGCGGTCTCCCCGGTAACGGCAATCGCGTCTTTCTGTCCCGTTGTCGGTCAGGCGGCGCAGGCGGGCGATGCCGTTGCACAGTCCATCCTGCGGGAAGCGGGACAGGCGCTCGGACGTCAGTATCTGCACCATTTGCACCACTTCGGATTGCCGACCGGTCTGCCGACAACGGTCAGCGGCAGTGTCTGGAAGGGGAATCCTTTGTATGCGGAATCGGTCCTTTCGGTGATTCTGGAAAAAATTCCGGACTTCGCTCTGCGTCCCCCGCTGGTGGAACCGGTGGTCGGCAGTGTGCTTTGCCATGGCTTTGCACGCGGGATACATGACCCGGATACGCTTTGCAGGATTGCGGCGGCGTACCCAAAACCTTTCTTACCCTGTTTTTCCGACGGCAGAATGCCGCAATAAAGTAATTTTTAATGAAGTTTTTAATCATGGAGGATTTTGAAATGTTGATGGAACGTTATCAGGGCGCTGTGGATACGCTGCTTGCAAAAATCCGCACGACCCAAAAAGAGGCAATTACAAAAGCGGGCGAAATGGTTGCAGATGCGGTAGAAAACGGCGGTTGCATCTTTCTGTCCGGGATTGTGCACGGAATTGAAAATGATCTGATCTATCGCGGCGGCGGTCCCATTTTTTACAAGCACTTTTCCTACGATCTCAAAATCGAGAATAATGCACGCCAGCGCGACAGGAGCGATCTTGGGATCAAAACCGAGGGCGCGGCGGCGCGGTATGCGCTGTCTATGTCCAATATCCGCCCGGGCGACGTGTTGTTTGTCAGTTCGGTATCCGGACGCACACCGTCCGTGGTGGAGCTTGCCTACGAAGCAGTGCAAATGGGCGTGAAAGTCATCGCGCTGACCAGTATGGAGTACACAAAAGAAGTGGCTCCCGTTCACTCCTGCGGGAAAAAGCTGTACGAAATTGCCACATTGACGCTTGACAACTGCGCACCCGCCGCTGAGGCTATGCTTGAGGTCCCCGGCATTGAAGCGCATTTTGCAGCCGCTTCCGGAATCGGTTCCGATTATATTCTCTGGTCACTGACCGCAGTCGCCGTTGAAAAAATGCTTACGGACGGTTATACGCCCGGCATTCTCAAAAGCGCCAACTATCCCGGCGGAAATGACTATAACAAAACCGTCATAGAGCCGCATTACGAGCAATACGGCTGGTAAAAATGAATTTTTTATGAATTTTCGCCCTGCATCCCTACCATTTTTCAAAAAATGTGATATAATAATATTGTAGTGATTTATGTCGCACGGAAAGGGAGGGATTTTTGATGTACAGCAAAAATGAGTATGTTGTGTACGGCACGAGCGGGGTTTGCCTGGTCAGCGACATTGTGCCGTCTCCTTTTGATCCGGCAGATCCACGCCTCTTTTATGTACTCAAACCGGTCGGTTCCCCGAGCGGTTCGGCAGTATTCACACCGGTGGGAAACGAAATGGTCAACATGCGCGCTCTGATGTCGCGTGAGCAGGTCAATGATCTGCGGGACGGCTTTTCCGCCGTGGGAACCATCACGGTTACCAACGAAAAACAACGCAGAAATGCTTACCGGGATGCACTTGCCGCCAATGACCCGCAAGGATGGGTACGGGTATTGCGTACCGTGACAATCAGACGTCGTGCTTTTGCCGCCAATAAGAAAAGACTCCCCGAAGTCGACAACGAATATGAAGCCGTCGCGTTGCAGTGCCTCTGCAGGGAGGTTTCCCTGGTGTTAGGGACCGCATATGAAACGGCTGTAGAACGGACCAAAACCCTGCTTTTTGCCTCCTGCTCAGAGGCATAACATGAATGAAAGCATGAATATTCAAGGCGCGCATTCACTCTGCACGAGTCGGAGAAATGTGCGCCTTTTCCGATTGGTTCTCAAAAATCGTGTCGAAATAGAGTTCACCGTCAAGATGTTTGTACCATTTGCACAAAGAACAAGAAGCAGAATTGTCAGATATGGCAAATTCGTAAAAAGTTATTTTTTTGTAAAAAAGGGGTTGACAAATATACACGTCGGGTGTATAATTATGCAAATCAATCAAACAACCCGCGCAGCAGCACGGATTCGTTCAAAAACAAAAGGGGATTATCATCATGAAAAAATTACTTGCAATTGTTCTTGCAGCAGCCATGCTTTGTGCGGCAATGCTGACAATGCTGTCCTGCGGTTCTGACTCAACCAAAACGGAAGAAACAACCGCCGCAGACACGAAAACCACGCTGATTATGGCAACCAACGCAAACTTCCCGCCCTACGAATACAAAGAGGGCAACGGTTATGCCGGTATCGATGTTGAGATCGCAACCGAGATTGCCAAGAAGCTGGGCATGACACTGGAAATCAAGGATGTCGAATTCGGTTCCATCGTCGCAGGCGTGCAGACCGGCAAATATGATATCGGCATGGCAGGCATGACCGTCAACGACGAACGGAAACAGCAGGTTAACTTCTCTGATTCTTACGCAAAGGGCATCCAGGTTGTCATCGTAAAAGAAGGCTCTGAATACAAGTCCGTTGACGACTTCTTCGTGCTTGACGCAGAGGGTAACCACACCGCAGTCAAGGAGGGCGTGCTTGTCGGTGTTCAGCAGAACACCACCGGTGACATCTACTGCTCTGACACGCTTGAAAACTTCGGATTTGGTGAAGACAAGGTAAAGCGTTATTCCAACGGTGCGGATGCCGTTGCGGCATTGGCAAGCGGCAAGCTGAGCGCAGTCGTCATTGACGACCAGCCCGCCAAGGAATTTGTTAAAGCAAACGAAGGGCTGACCATTCTGGAAGGTTCCTATGCAGACGAGGATTATGCCATCGCCGTTGGCAAGGAAAATTCCGAACTGCTGGAAAAGATCAACAAAGCACTCAAAGAGTTGACCGACGACGGCACGATCGCAAAGATTGTTGCTAAGTATATCAAAGCCGAGTAATTATTCGGAATTGAAACAACCGGAGCGGGTCGGGAATGTCCGCAAGGACAGTTCCCTGCCGCCGTTCCGGTTATTTTCTGCAAGGAGGCTTTTTTAATTTATGGGACAGATACAACTGCTGCTCTCCGCTTCGGCGTTCCGGACAAAGTTCATAGAATTCTGGACAAAGTTCAAAAATGAATTTGTCACCAATTTTATCAAAGAGAACCGTTGGAAGTGGTTGGTAGACGGTCTGAAGAACACCCTGCTGATTACGCTGTTTTCACTTCTGATCGGCATTCTGCTGGGCGTCTTGGTGGCAATTGTCCGCTCCACCTATGACAAAAACAAAGAATCTCTGAAAAAGCGCGGGGGATTCGGTTATGTAATTCTGCGTATTCTCAATTTCATCTGCAGCCTGTACCTGACAATCATCCGCGGAACCCCTGTGGTGGTACAGCTCTTGATCACCTATTTTGTTATTTTTGCCTCCTCCAACAACGAACTGCTGATTGCTATTATTGCTTTCGGTCTGAACTCCGGCGCGTATGTCGCTGAGATTTTCCGCGGCGGCATTATGGCAGTCGACCAGGGGCAGTTTGAGGCAGGTCGGTCAATGGGCTTCAATTATGTACAGACCATGATCTACATCGTGGTTCCGCAGATGTTCAAGAACTGTCTTCCTGCGTTGTGCAACGAGTTTATTTCCCTGCTGAAGGAGACCTCTGTTGCCGGATACGTGGGAATTATGGATTTGACCAAAGCGGGAGATCTGATCCGCG
>FR890553.1:23385-25188 GCA_000433415.1 Clostridium sp. CAG:448 | reverse complement strand
GCCGTTGCCCTGATCTATTTGCTCATCGTCATCATTCTGACACGTCTGGTCGCGCTGTTGGAAAAGAAATTGCGCCGCAGTGAGCGCTGAGAGAAGGAGTTACGGGTATGGATCAACAAAACATAACTGCATCCGATGTGATTATCAGTGTCAAGGATCTCAAAAAATATTACAATGAAGGTGCCGTCAAGGCATTGGACGGTATCACCACCGATATCCGCCGCGGCGAAGTAACCGTCATCATCGGTCCTTCCGGAAGCGGAAAATCCACCTTCCTGCGTTCTTTGAATCTTTTGGAGCTCCCCACTTCCGGCACCATTCTCTTTGACGGAACCGACATCACCGACCCGCGGATCAATATCAACCGGCATCGCCAGAAAATGGGCATGGTTTTCCAGCATTTCAATCTCTTTCCCCACATGACCATTCTGCGCAATCTGACCATTGCCCCTATGAAACTGCGTGGGAAGAACCGTGCGGAAGCGGAAGCAAAGGCAGTGGAGCTGTTACAGCGTGTCGGGCTTGCCGACCGTGCGCAAAACTACCCCTCTCAGCTTTCTGGCGGTCAGAAACAGCGTGTTGCGATTGTCCGGACGTTGTGTATGGAGCCGGAGGTTCTGCTCTTTGATGAACCGACCTCCGCACTGGACCCCGAAATGGTGGGAGAGGTATTGGACGTCATGCGTGAGCTTGCACACAGCGGCATGACTATGGTCGTGGTCACTCATGAAATGGGGTTTGCACGCGAGGTCGGAACCCGTGTGATTTTCATGGACAAGGGCGTTATTATGGAAGACGGCACACCGGCGGAAATTTTTACAGCGCCCAAATCGGAACGTCTGAAAACTTTTCTGGCAAAGGTCTTGTAATTCCGACCGTTTTCCTGTATACTGTAGGTGTGTGTCATATGGTCACACATACACGGCACCGCAATTGCCAAATACGGTTTTCGGGAGAATCAAGAATGCGTATTACTGTTATCGGTTGCGGGCGTTGGGGTTCCTTCATCGCCCGCTATCTTTCTTTATCCGGACATGATGTCACGCTGTACGGCAGGGCGTCTTCCGTTCATATGCAGGAACTGCTTGCAACACGCCGCAATGAGCTGATGGAATTACCCCCCGCAGTAGCGCTTTCCACGGATCTTTCCTGCACAGACCAGGCACAGATCATCGCCATCTCCATCAATTCACAGGGGCTTGACGCTTTGACCCGTCAGCTTGCAGAACGTGGGCTGAGCGGCAAAACGATTGTGCTCTGCATGAAGGGAATCGAAATAGCGACAGGTCGCCGCCTGTCCCAGATTGCATCGGAAAACCTCAGCAAAAGCAACCGGATTGCGGTGTGGCTCGGTCCCGGGCATGTACAATCCTTCTGTGCCGGGATTCCGAACTGCATGGTCATTGACAGTGAGGACGAAGAAACCAAATACCATCTGATTGACGCCTTTTCGGGCAATCTGATTCGTTTCTATATCGGCAATGACCTGATCGGAAACGAGATTGGAGCAGCAGCCAAAAACGTTATCGGCATCGCCGCCGGCATGCTTGACGGCATGTCCCTTGGGGCACTCAAAGGTGCACTGATGGCACGCGGTGCACGGGAAGTTGCCAGACTGATCCGTGCAATGGGAGGCAGTGAGCTTTCCGCCTACGGACTCTGTCACCTTGGCGACTACGAAGCGACCGTTTTCTCCCCCTACAGCCACAACAGACGCTTTGGCGAGGCGCTGATCCGCGGAGAACGTTATGATGCACTTGCCGAAGGTTATTATACTGCAGCCGCCCTGATCCGTCTTTCCGA
>FR890553.1:4751-23331 GCA_000433415.1 Clostridium sp. CAG:448 | reverse complement strand
CGGTTTACGAAATTCTGTACGAGCAAAAAGATCCGAAAGAAACACTCAATGCATTGTTTTCGCGTTCGCTCAAACAGGAATTTTGGGTGGAATAAAGGAATAAAAGGGATATCAAAAACGGGACAGCACCCTCCTCTGGTGTTGTCCCGTTTTCTGTTTGCATTTTTTCAGACCGTTCCGATACGATCCGAGGCAAAAAGCTCGGTTTCGATAGAAGGATCTGCATCCCTGACCCAATCGGCAAGAATGCGGCAAACCGGAAATTCCGTATGAAAGTGCCCTGCGCAGACGTAACAATGTCCCGTCTCCGGCGCATCGCACAACTGGTGATACTTTAGTTCCCCGGAAAGGTAGGTATCCGCCCCTGCGTTGAACGCAAGAGCCGCTTCCTCTGCACCGGATCCGCTGACCAGGGCAACCCGCGAGACAATGCCGTCCCCTGCGTAACTGACCGTCGGGCATCCCAACGCATTTTTGACCTGCAGGGCAAATACGGAAAGCGGCATCGGTTCCGGCAAATGTCCGATTCTGCCGATGGCAATACCGTCTTCGCACAGTTTATCGACATCACACAGTCCGATCGCGGCAGCAAGACAGTCATTCACCCCGCCGTCCACCGCATCCAGTCTGGTATGGAAAGACATTGCGCTGATATCCGCACGCAAAAGAGACAGCACCCGGTCTGCCGGATCGCTTCCGGCACACAGAGAACGCAACGGAGAGAACAAAAGCGGATGGTGCGACAGCACCACATCGAAACCTCCCTGCTCTGCGTAAGCAATGGCATCGGCTGTTACGTCCAGCGTCACCAACACCCGGCGTACCGGCTTGTCCGGCGAGGCACAAACGGCAAGCCCGTCGTTGTCCCACGAGCAGGAAAGCGTGCGCGGAATCCGAGCTTCCAAAAATGCATACAGTTGTCTGAGGCCTGCCTTTAACCATCGTTTTTCCCCCTCCCAAGCGGCAATCGCCGCCAATATTTCCTCCTCATATCCGGCATTCTGTCCGGCAATCCGCTTCCCGGCAAGACGACGGGACAAAACACGTTTACCGACCGCCAGCAAATCCCGATAGAGTGGCGCGTTCGCAATCCGGTTTTCTCTGCCGAACAGGCAGTCAAACGGTGTGTACGTATCCAACCGATCAATCCCGTCCCATACGGCACAAACCGTCTGGTAAATCCGTCCCTCCGAACGGCTGAGAGCCTCTCCCGCGATGCAGAACCCTTCCGAGAGCAAAAACTGCCGCATTTTTTCCGGATGCGTCATCGGCTGCAGGATCAGACGAATCGACGGGTGACGTACAAAAGGCGCCGCACGGAGAATATCACAGATCAACTCGCCGCCCATTCCGAAAATCGTAATGTCATCCGGATGATAGGCTTCAATTCCCTGTAATCCGTCTGTAAGTACCGTACAGATTCCTTCTCCTGCTCCCGATGCACGGATATGAGCTACGGCGCGCTCCAACGGTCCCCGATTGATATCCGATGCAACGGCACCGCGAATCTGCCCTCTTTTGTACAAATCAATCGGCAAATAGGCGTGATCAGTGCCGACATCCGCCAGAAAGCTCCCCCGGCGCACAAACGGAATCGCGCTGGCAAGGCGTGCGTCCAGGGCTTTTACCTCTTTTCCCGGTTCTGCCATTCTGTCTCTCCCTTCTCCTGCAAAGACTCTGTCAATTTCATACAAAGTTTCCCTCTCGGTACAATTTCCTTGCATGCAATTCAAAAACGGCGGCTTCCATTGCGAAAAGCGCCTGCGGAAGCCGCCGTTTGTCCGGTTTTTTATTTTGCGCTCAGATACGCATTCAGCTTTGCAACCAATTCGTCCGGATCCGTTCCATGCACAGCACAGGCATCCGCAATGGACTCGCCTCTGGATGCGGGGCATCCCAGGCAATGCATGCCGATTTCAAAGAAGAATTTTGCCGTTCCTTCGTCAAAATCCAACACATCACCGATAACCGATTCCTTCGTAACAACCATTTTTCTATCTCCTCCGTTCTGTTTTCATTCTACGTCATTATTATACCCACAACCAAACGCTTTGTCAAGAGGAAAAGTGACCTTATCACATGGTGGTTCGCCCCAAATTCCGTTTTTTCAACTTTTTTTCAAAAAGGGGTTGACAAACCGGAAAGAATATATTATAATATAGCTTGTTCGGGTAATCACCCGGGCAGATGCGCCGTTAGCTCAGCTGGATAGAGTGTTTGGCTACGAACCAAAAGGTCGGGGGTTCGAGTCCCTTACGGCGCGTAAAAAAGTCTTCGGATTTTCCGGAGACTTTTTTGTTTTCGTCGGGACTTCTCCATAGCACCGGAAATGTCACCGCGCTGACCCCTGTACAGAAAAGCTGTCATGGCAAATGCCGTGGCAGCTTTTCCATGTTTTTTATATTTTTCTGTGTTCCCGTATGTGTTATTCCGTCAACTCATTCTGCCCAATCCAATGTGCAAGCTCCGTTCCAAGACGGATCGCCATACAGAAGAACCCAAGGTCGTTCGGATGACAGCCGTCCACGCTGATACAGTCCCCTGCTCCGAACTGCGCCGCAAAATCACGCCCGTCCACAAAAGAAACATATCGATCCCCCGCCACAACGGCATCCCGCACCGTTTTCTCGATTACCTGCCTGCGCGGTTCGCACTCCGCCGGGCAGAAAAAATAATCCGGACGGGAAACACAGATAATGGGCAATGTCGGATTTTCCGCACGAATGCGGGCAAACATGGGGGCGTGCGTAGCGGCAAGATGTGCCACATCCGGCGCATTGTGGTCATAATCCATCACAAAGGCGGACATGGATAACCCGGCAATATAATCCGCAATGACCGTTTCACCACATGCACTGCCGGAAAAGCCCAGGTTCACGAAATCACAATCCAGTCTGCGTGCAATCATGCTCTGGTATGCATTGCCCGGACGCGAAGCACATCCGCCTTGCGTGATGGAAGAGCCATAGTACACAACCGGTGTCTGCACCCGATAGGGACGCGGCGCACCGACCGTTGCGCCCTTGCTCAGCAGGACGTACAGGGAAGAAACATCGCTATACAGAGGAAAATTCAACGTATACTCCGTCATCTCTCCACCGGCACAACGGTATACGCCTGTGTAAGTGTCGGTCATGTCATACGGAGGCAAGAAGGTCTGCACGTGATGAACTCCACTGCCGTCCGTCTTTGCGGCATACAGGTCAAATCCGCAGGAACCGCTCAACGCAAAATGCGACGCGCGGCACAGTCGCGGCATGACGGCGCAAATACCGATTACCGAAGCATCCGTCACAAACCGTACACGACCGCCGGCGGTATTGGCATGCAATTCCAAAACTCCCGAATTAGTTGCCGCTGCCACCTCTTCCGGCAACCGACGGAACCGATCATTCTCATTCTGCGGCAATAAGAGCCCGTGCACGGAAAACGGCGGTAAGGTAACGTCATACGCCGTCACACTGTTGCGGTCCAGTTGCACACTCGTCAAAAACCTCGGATCAATCTGTGTAATATCCTTCATATGTATCTCCTTTCTTCGTGTAAAAAACGACCTGCCTTCCGATATGCTCTGCTTTTATCGCACGGCTTATACCGTTTTTTCCTCTTTTTTGTAAAAAAACACGCTGATTGCCATGATGCATGCAAAAACCAAAAGATACCAAACCACGCCCATTCCGTGCGCAATCACTGCGGCAAATATCATGAAGAGACAGCAAAGCAGTGTCAGAATGGGAAACAGAAAACGCTTGACCGGATGCAGACTTTTTTCCTTCACCATCATACGCAGCATAATGGGCATATAGATCGCGTAAATGGTCACAATCGGCAACTCGGAAGAATCAAACACCACCGGTCCGAACCACGGCTTTTCCACCAGATTCGCGCCGTAGAAATAAGTCAGCCAGAGTGCGCACATCAAAAGCCCGACCACAGAAGAATTGGCAGGCATATTGGTGTGTGCGGAAACATCCTCAAACAGCGCAGGTCGGGGACCGTTCTTCCGTGCGGCAATGGCATACATTCCGCGCGTAGATGCCAACATCAGTCCGTTCAGCGTCCCAAGACAGGAAATCACGACAAACACAAACAGCGTCGTACCGCCGATCTTCCCGAATACATTACCGAATGCAAGCTGTGCACCGGCTTCCCCGCTCTTCATCAGTTCCTCATTTCCCACGCCGCCTGCAAGACCCACATAATACAGAATATAGGTCAGGACAATAATTGTCGAGCCGGCAAGCAGGGCGATCGGCAAGTTCCGTTTTGCATTCTTCAGTTCCGCATTGATACTGGTCGCGATAATCCAGCCTTCATACGCAAACGCAGTCGCAACCACTGCGGTAAGCAACGCGTTGCCCGTGGAAATATCCCGACTGACCACACTGGTAAAGTTCTCAACAGTCATACCGTTGCACAGCCCCACAACCGTTCCGACAATTGCCATCAGATACAGCGGAATCAGTTTGATGACGGTTGTTGCCACCTGAAATTTTCCGGCAAGCACCGGAGAAAGCGCATTGACCGCATAACTCCCGACTAAGAACAGGCAGGTAACCACCATGCACGGTCCCCCGGTAATATCCCACCCGAGAATGACACAAAAGTACCGCGCGGACACCCATGCAAGCACGCTGGTCATAGCGGGATAGTAGATAAAGGTAGAAAACCATCCGACCAGATAGGCATACCCTCTGCCGACCGTCGCCTCCGCATAGTCCACCAAACCGTTGACATGGCTGTAGCGTGTGGCTAAAACGGAGAAAGTATAGGCACAGATCATCATGATCACACCGCCGATTCCCCACGCGAGAATGCCAAACGGTAAATTCCCACCCGTTGCATCCAAAACCTTTTCCGCCTTAAAAAAGACGCCACTTCCGATCACAATGCCGACAACCATGGCAATCGCCGTAATGAGTCCGTACTTTTCCTTTAATTGATTGTTCATAACTGTGTTCCCTTTCTTTTCTGTCAGTTTATATATAATTGCATCATTAGCGGGGTATATCGCGAATTTCACCGGCACATGCAACGCAGTTCCCATGCACCGTCTGGCTCAAAAAACAGTTTCAAATTCAGTTGCCGCACTCCACGCTGATCTCATTGAACAACGCCAGGAGATCCTGTACGCCGGTATTTGCCTTATCTTCACCCATCCGATCCAATACGGCTTTGCCCTTATGAAGCATCAGGATCCGGTTGCCGTACTCCACAGCATAACGCAGATTGTGCGTCACCATCACGGCTGTCAGTTTTTTCTGACGGACAACCCGATCTGTCAGTTCCATAACAAGATCCGCTGTCTTGGGATCCAATGCGGCAGTATGCTCATCCAGGATCAGAAACCCAAGAGGTGTCATGGTCGCCATCAAAAGCGACATCGCCTGGCGTTGCCCGCCGGACAATGCCCCGACACGGGTATGCAGCTTTTCCTCCAGTCCCAATCCGAGCGTTGCCAGTTGCTCCCGGTATCGCTGCATACACTTCCGATCCACGCCGCGCTGAAGTCCGAAATGCCCGCCCTTCTGATCCGCCAGCGCCATATTCTCCGCCACCGTCAGATCCGGACAACTTCCCATAGCAGGATTCTGGTATACACGCCCGATCATCCGGTAGCGCATATATTCCGGCAAACGGCACACATCCTTGCCGTCCAACAGGATTCTGCCGCTGTCAAGCGGGATTGTACCGCAGATCAGATTGAGCATTGTGGTTTTTCCGCTGCCGTTGGAACCGACAATGGACACAAATTCTCCCTTAGCGATCCGAAGCGAAAAATCGTCAAATACCGCCGCCTGCGTTGTTTCACCGGGGTTGTATATTTTGTTGATATGTGACAGCTCCAGCATGCTTTACTCCCCCTTTGTTCCTTTAGCAACACGTCTTTTGTGCCTGACACGATCCCCGAAAAGAAGTGCCAGTACAAACAGAAATGCCATAATCAGCTTATTGTATGCCGTTGGCACTCCCAACTTGTTCACGCCGGAAAGACACCCCTGATAAATGATAGCTCCCATGATAACCTTAGTCGTATCGTGTAGAAAACGCACCTTGTGAAAGATCGAAAGACCTATAATCAGCGAAGCAAGTCCGATGACAACGGTGCCGATTCCCATGGACTGGTTGACACCGCCGGCGATATGGGTATACAGTGCACCGGATACGGCGGCAAATCCGTTTCCGATGGCAAGCCCTAAAATTTTGTTGTTTCCCGCATCCTTTGCAAGCGTGGTAACGAACTGCGCGTTATTGCCGGTCGCCCGGAGCAAAAGTCCTCGTCTGGTTTTTAAGAACAGATCAAGGAGAATCTTAAAAATCACCGCAACGAACAGAAAAAGGATCATATCCCGCAGGCTGACCCCGCCGACACGGGCAGGAATCAGCGAAAACGGCAATGCGGAATGCAACGTTCCTAGATCACGCGGATAGGTAATGATGGAGCTCCCCTCTCCGCGCCAATCACCGGTCACGCCGACAGAGGTTGCAATCAGATTGACGGTGATCAGCGCCGTAGCGACCAGAATACCGCATAGCAGCGGTCGGATATGCAGACGCACATGCAGGAAGCCGGTCAGCATACCGAACAGGCACCCAACCGCAAGCGCGACAAGCAAAGCAAGCCACGGATTGCACCCGTGCGTCACCAACACACCGAAAACCACGCCGCCGCAGAGAAAGGTCCCCTCGACCGTCAGATCGGGAAAATCCAGAATGGTAAAAGACACATAATACCCCATTGCCAACAGGGAGAACACAAGACCGTTTTTAAGCGCAACTTCCAATAAACCCAACATCGTATGCTCCGTTTCCGAATTGCGCAGACTCAGTGACGGTCGGTCACAATCTCGGCATTCTCATAGCCAACCGGCATGCTCATTCCCAACTTTTCAAGCACCGTCTGATTGATCACCGGGGTGGCATCCGTAATGGTTTTGACCGCCATGGTTTTACAGTCGGCACCCTTCATCACCTCAACCGCCATTTGTCCGGTCACACGTCCCAGTGCCACATAGTCGATGGAAACCGCCGCGAGACAACCATTTCTGACCTGTTCCACTTCGGATCCGTAAACCGGGATTCCGTGCCGGTCAGCCGCTTCCAGTACAACATTCAGGTTATTCACCACATTGTTGTCCGTGAAATTATTGATACAATCCGACTCCGCGGCAACCGCCTCTGCGGCAGCCGGAACATCGGAAGCATTCTGAACCGCCTTGGCATTGACCTGCAAACCGCGTTTTTCGCAGATAGCGCGGAAATTTTTAAGATTGGTCAGCGAATTTGCCTCGGATGAGGTGTACAGAATACCGATGGATTTGAGATCGGGCTGCATTTTCTGAATCAGGTCGACCTGAGCTTCCAGGTCCAGCACATCGCTTGTGCCCGTACAAAGATCGCCGGGAACCTCCATGGACTTGACAAGATGTGCCGTTACCGGGTCGGAGACCGCGCAGAAAATCATGGGAATTTCGGTATCTCCCGTGGCAGCGTAGGCAAGCGTTGCGGCGGGCGTCGCAATGGCAATGATCAAGTCATACCCGCTGGTCACCATATCCTGCGCGAATGCCGAACAGTCATTTTCGGCAGAGGTATTGGAACCGACTTTATAAGTGATCTCACATTTGATACCGGACTGTTTCAACGCTTCCCGGACACCGGCATAGCAGTTGTCAAGCGAAGGGTGGCTCAGATACTGAATAACGCCGATCCGCAAGCTTTCTCCGTCCGAAACTTTCTGCGCAAGGGTTCTCTTCTCCGTCTTTGCACAGGACGCAAACGCCACTGCTGCCGTGCAGAGCAGAACTGCGGTAAGCAAAAGGGCAACTATCTTTTTTGTATTTTTCAGAACATGATTTACTTTTTTCATTTTCGTATCCTCTTTTTCAATATTAAAATTTCCTGACACCTTGTCTTTCATTCTCCCAAAAGAAAGCCATCGCCATCGAAAAATCGCCCCATTGATTATCTTCACACGTTTTCCCCCCTTTGTTCGGAAATAAAAAAGCCCGGAACCGTACAAAAACGGTTCTGGGACGAATGCGCCTGTCCGGCGCTCGCGGTACCACCCAAATTGATGCGCAAGAAGCACATCCTCTCTCTGTCTGCCAATACCAACCAATGCGTGATATAAGCCCGCCGGATAACGGTGACGGTTCCCGTCGACTGCTACTCACGCGCAAAACACTGCGCTTTCGGTCGCCCTCCTAAGCCCATTCCCCTTGCGTCCCATCACCGTATCACACCAAACACGGCTCTCTGCAGATGTTCTCATCAAAGGTACTCTCCTTATTCATCGGTTTACAGATTTTTGATTTTTTGCATTATAGCACAGTTTCGAGCCGGTGTCAAGAGCTTTTTTTAAAAAAGTACAAAAATCCGGCGTGCGAGCTTTTACTGCCACACGCCGGAAAAAATCATAGCTCTGCGATAGTACCGCAATTACCGGAGATTCTCATACCCCACCAGTGTACGGAACAACGTACAAGCATAAATGCGGGCAAGGAAATCATTGGGATGGTTGATGTTGTTTCCGCTGATGTCCCGGAAGTCCACACGGTCGAGCACCGACAGCGTCATGGAGGTCATGCAGCAGGCAGCACAGGAAACGCCGCGCTTGCGGTACATTTCCGCCGCCCTGACCAACTGCGGCTCCTGCATATACTCCTTCGTGTACCACCCGTTGACCGCATTCGGGTTCGGCACCATTGTGGACATGATCACGATACTGGGGTTCTTTGCGTCGGAGAGCACCCGGTCAATAACGGTTTCATCATTCAACCGGACGCTCCGTGCCTCGGCGCTTCCGTCATTTCCGCCCAAGTCCATGACAAACAGATCACAACCGTATTTTTCAATATAGGGCTTCAGGTAGGTATCATAATTTTTAACACCGTCCGCAGAGTTCCAGCCGCCAACGGAGGGGTTGATATAGGTAATGGTCCCGCGCGGATTGTCCCGTCTGATTGCCTTCGGGACAGGTCCCGTATCGGACTGTTTCGGACGGACAAATACAACATTATAATCGTACAAATCCGCCAGCGCCTGGGTTACAAGCAACGCATAGGAATACTGGAACGGTTCATAACCGTAGGCAAAGGAGGACGCCGCCCCGTAAGTACAACTGTCCCCGTAAAAAATCACGGTCACATTTTCGCCGTTCTGCAATTTTTGAAGGAAATCCGCATACACCTGCGCTTCACACGACTGCTTAAAGCCATTCCACTGGTCAGAGTGGGTATAGGTAACGTTGACCTGCCAGTTTGTCATCGCTTGCCCCTCTCCCCAATGGGTATATTTCTTTTCCCCGTCATGCTCGGTCATCAGCAAAGAATCCGACCCGGCGTTGTAATACCTTTCGGAAGTGATACACGGAATGGAACCGCCTTCCAGAGCAACCAGTTTGCCATCCCTGACCTCGTAATCCTTCCCTTCCACATAGGTTTTCTTTCCGTCATAAGAGGTAACGGAAAGAACCTTGTCAATGTGGAACAAGAGTTGACGCTCATCCCCGCGGTCCAAAAACATCACCGTTTCGTTTTCGACCGTATTCCCGGAAAAGATGTCGGCAATCAGACTGTTCAGCTTGCCCTTTTCGATATTCAGGGGCAGATTCCCGCGATTTTCCGTAACCGGTTCCTCTATTCTGAGCGCCTGCAGTGCATCCTCGCGGTTCTCATAGAATGCAACGGAATACACGGTCATGGATGCCCCGATATTGTTGTCTTCCCCGGTTCCCCATGCCCAAGCCAAATCCAATGAATACAGATAATCCGAAGTAAAATCCGTATTACTCATGTCATAAATCAGATACTCCGTGTCACTGCCGCCCTTTGCCTCTGTCAGTGCCGCGGCAGAGCCGGACACATCCCTCTTTCTGCCGGCAACAAAGGACAGTTCCGTATCACCGGCAATCATCGCATCTGCTTTGACAGCGAACACGACAACCGGATATTTTGTTTCTCCGCCGTTAACCAGGTCATCTTTGTCCGTATAGCCGGTCAGGCAGGATTTCATCAAAGAAAAGTAAGAAATCTGCAATAAGGGACTGAACCGTTCCCCGTTTTGCCAATTCCCCGTTACGGTCAGGGAGCCATCCTCATTGAAGGTGACATCACATCCCTTTCCGGTGATGTAGGGCTGATTCTTATCCGCCTGAAAGCCGTTCAGCAGAAGCGCACTTCCGAAGGTGCCGTCCGCCCGCTCTGCCCCGGTTGTTTCTTCCTCTTTGGTTGTCATTTCTGTCTTTTCCTCCGTTTCGCTTTCCGTATTTTCCGATGCCTGCGAACTCTCCGTAAGAGCGGTCTTTTCCTCCGCGGTCGTATCGGATGACTTTCCTCCGCCATTACAAGCCACACCCATCAACAGCAATGCGGACATTGCCAGACAAACTCCTGTTCGCAAAAAATGTTTCTTCATTGTTCGGTCCTTCCTTTCCGTTTTTCAGATGATCTGTAACGGCTATCATTGTAGCATACAAAAATCGGAAAGTCAATCCGTATTTGCAGAATTCTTCCGCTTTTTGCAATGCAAAGATGCCGGTTTTGCAAAAAATCGCAATAATCCCTTGACTTTGCAAGGCAATACTGGTATAATGAAGTTTGATATTCTGAAGTAGACTTCTGTTGAATAGATGCCGCAAACAGTACGGATGCACACGCTTGCGGCGGGGAGGTAAATGATACTATGATGAAAGAACACATTCAGGAGATGCGTGGAAAAATACGGGAGGATCTCTCGCACGCACATTCAGGTGCCGAACTGAAAGAATTTTTCAGCACCTATCTGGGCAGAAACGGCTCCATTTCCGCACTGATGAAAGAATTGGGTAAGCTGTCCAAAGAGGAGCGCCCCGCAGCGGGAAAGCTGATCAATGAATTTCGAGATGAAGTCCTTGCCTCCTTCAAAAAATCAGAGGAAGAAATCGCGCAAAAAGAACTGGCGGACAAGTACCGGAGCGAGAGTGTCGACATCACCATGCCCGCCGTCAAGCGAACCCCCGGCGCGCTCAATCCGATCAACATTGTGCGCAATCAACTGATTGATCTGTTTGCCGGCATGGGATTTGTTTACTACGAGGGACCGGAAATCGAAGATGACTACCACAACTTCACCGCTCTCAATACCCCGAAGGATCACCCGGCACGGGACAAGCAGGATACCTTCTATATCACGGAAGATCTTCTCCTGCGCACCCAGACCTCCGGCGGGCAGATCCGCAGCATGGAGGAGATGAAGCCGCCTTTCAAAGTATTGGTGGCAGGGCGCGTTTTCCGCTGTGACGACGACGCAACCCATTCCCCGATGTTCCACCAAATGGAAGGATTTATCATTGACCGGCATGTCTCTCTTTCGGATCTGCACGGATTGCTGGATAAGCTTGCAAAGTCCATGTTCTCCCCGAATACAAAAACCCGTTTCCGTCCGTCCTATTTCCCTTTCACCGAACCGTCGGTGGAAGTGGATATTTCCTGCTGTGAGTGCGGCGGCAAGGGTTGCCGTCTGTGTAAAGGAACCGGCTGGATTGAAATCCTGGGAGCGGGAGTTGTTAACCGCAACGTAATCCGCAACGGCGGACTGGACCCGGACGAATGGACCGGGCTTGCTTTCGGCGCCGGACTGGACCGGATTGCCATGCTCAAATACGGAATCAACAATATTCACATTCTGTTTGACGGCGACGAGGAAATCCTGTCGCAATTTGCAAACTAAAGGAGGAGAAACGTATGCTTTTACCGATCAGTTGGCTGCGCGACATTGTGGATCTGCGCGGCATTGACAATCAGACTGTCGAGGAAAAACTCTTCTCCTGCGGTCTGGAAGTGGAAGAAAAAAATCCGTTCAATCCGGATGTAACCGGCGTTTTTATCGGGCGTGTTACGGCGATGGAGCGTCATCCGGATTCCGATCACATGTTTATTTGCCAGGTCGATTGCGGCGAAAAGGGCGCCTATCAGATTGTTACCGGTGCGCAGAATGTGCATACGGATGATCTTGTCCCTGCCGCACTGGACGGTGCAACCGTCATCGACCGTAAAAATGCAAAAAAAGTCACCATTCACAACGGAAAATTGCGCGGCGTTCCGTCCAACGGCATGCTCTGCTCCGGTGAAGAGTTGAACATCGACGAGGGATGGATGGAAGGTGCGGGCGTCAACGGCATCCTGATTCTGCCGGCAGACGCGCCGGTCGGTGCGGATATCCGCGATTACCTTGCCTTCAATGATGAGGTGTGGGATATCTCCGTCACGGCAAACCTGCCCCATTGCCAGTATGTATACGGTGTGGCACGGGAACTGGCGGCACAGCTTGACCGACCTCTGCGCACACCCGATCTCTCCTATACGGTGGAATCCCCCGCACACCCGGAAATCCATGTCAGTGTAGAAGCTCCGGATCTCTGCCCGCGCTATATCGCGCATTATGTCAGTGATGTAAAAATTGCTACCTCCCCCCGCTGGATGCGTCGCCGTTTGATCCTGTGTCAGCACAATCCCATTTCCAATATTGTGGATATTACCAACTACGTACTGACCGAAATGGGACAGCCCATGCACGCGTTTGATCTCTCCACACTGGAAGAATCCCGCATTGTGGTGCGCCGCGCGACCGACAAGGAACCGCTGACCACGCTGGATGGCACCAAACTGACGCTTTCCGACGCCAATCTGGTCATCTGCGACGGCAAAAAGCCGGTCGGACTTGCGGGTATTATGGGCGGGTTAAACAGTGAAATCCGCGAAACAACCGACAGTGTGCTCTTTGAAGCGGCAAAGTTTATGCGGGAAAATGTGCGGAAATCGTCGCGTTCACTGGGGGTTTCTTCGGATTCTTCCCACCGCTTTGAAAAGGGAGTGGACGAATATACCACCAACCTTGCCATGTCCCGTGCCCTCCACCTCGTGCAACAGCTCGGATGCGGCAAAATTTCCGAAACACACATTGATATCTGTGCGGACCCCGACCGTCGGAACGCACCTGTCGTAACCACCTTTGAAAAAATCAACTCCGTTCTCGGCATTGAAGTGCCGCGAAAGACGGCAGTGGACATCCTGCGCCGGATGAACTACGAGGTCAAGGTGGACGGCGACACAATCAGTGCAACAGCGCCCGCTTATCGGGAGGATGTAGAGAGCTTCCCGGATCTTGCCGAGGACATCATCAAGGTCTACGGATATGAACACATTGTCCCCCGGATGCTGGATGGGCTAACCGTCACGGCGGGCGGCTTGAATCAGCAGCAGAAAAAGCTGAACAAGTGCAAAAATGCACTGGTCATGCAAGGTTTTTACGAACTGATCAACTATTCTTTCTACTCCACCCGTGAATTGGATCTGCTGCGCCTGCCTGCCGATGCTCCGGAGCGTCGATGCGTGCGCATCATGAATCCGATCAGCGAAAATTATTCCATCATGCGCACAACGCTGGTTCCGTCCATGCTGTCCATTCTCTCCCACAACATGAAAAAAGGAAGAGCGGGCGGAAGGTTCTTTGAGCTTGCAAGCATTTTTGTCCCGGGTTCCACACCGGATGAAAAACCGGATGAATGCCCCATGCTCTGTATCGGTCTTTACGGTGCTGAAGAATCCTTCTTCACCGCAAAGGGGGCAATCGAATCCATTGCCGACGAATTTGGATTAACCTTTACCTACGAGCGCGCAGGCAAGTGCTTTATGCACCCCGGCGCAACCGTCAATGTCCTGCTGGACGGTCAGACGGTCGGCTGGTTCGGTCAGCTTGCATACGAGGTAGCGGAAGACAATGAGATTTCCCAAAACGCATACGTTGGTGAGATCAACTACCGGGCACTGTCTGCGTACTTCCCCGATCTTGTCCGTTACAAACCGGTTTCCCGCTTCGCGTCTGTTACACGCGACCTGGCACTGGTCGTCGAAGAGGAAAAGACCTGCGGCGAAATCCGCAGTGCTATCCTGCAGGGCTGCAAACAGCTTGCAGAAGCGGAGTTGTTTGATGTTTACCGCGGAGAACAGCTTGGCACCGGCAAAAAGAGCATGGCTTTCCAGCTGACGTTTGTCCCTGCAGACAAACCGTTTACCCCGGAGGAAATCGACGGCTATGTCAACAAAATCGTTACCTCTCTTGATCGCCGTTTCGGCGTCAAGCTGCGCTGACAAAATCAGCTACCGATATATACCGTGAAAAATATTGATGCCGGCGGAACAATTCCGCCGGCATCGTTTTTCGGTAATGCGGTCAATCAGCCTTTTTCTTTCGCAAAAGCACAACGCCCGCCAGGACGCTGCCGATCACCGCAAGACAGGAGAGAACGGAACCGCATCCGTTCTTTTTGTTGGGAGAGGAAGTCTCCTCTGCGGTCGTCACAGCGGTTGTATTTGCAGAGTCCGCATCGGTCGACGCACCTGTTGTGGTTTCTCCTTCGGACACCGTTGTATCTTCGCCGGTTGTAATCTCGCCCGTGGTTTCCTCTTCACCGTCGGAAAACGGTCCGTAATCAAACCGATAGTCGGCAGAAGGTGCCGCACCGCTTTCCTTCGCGGGCAACTCTTTGCCTACGGTGTCCAGCATTTTCTTCATGGCAGCGTCCAGTGCACTCTGTGTCACGTCCTTCTTTTCCATCAGTGTCCGAACAGCGCGGTACACCTCCGCATCCTGTGAACCGCCTGCGTCGGTATACAGCTTACACATCTGTTCCGCCTCCGCAAGATCGGTATCCGGCGTACCGTATACCGCAATATCGCCGAGCTGCAACATATACCCGTCAGCAGTAGTTCCGCGGAGCTTGGTAGCGACAAACATCACATACCGCCCGCTGACCGCATCCGGATTGACCGTGTAAACACCGTTTTCCTTTGACTTGGTTTCGGACGCTACGGTAATCCAGGTTTTCGCATCCGATGAAACACGGATTTCAAAATTCTCCGGCCAACACCCAAGCGGTGTCACGTCAATTCGCTCAATGCGGAAGCAATCACCGAGATCAATCACGGCATATTCGCTTGCAAGCGCCTTATCGTGAATTTTGACATTGGATGTCCAACCTGTTTCAGCCTTTCCGTCGACCAGGAACGATGCGCCCCAGCCCCACTGCCGGTAATGCTCCGGCGTATCGGTAGAAACCAACACCTTTTTATTCAACGCAAGGTTGGCACCCGCCTTGAAAGTAATCACATTTTCCGTACCGCGGACACCGTTCCGGATACCGCCGCCGATATTTTCCGCGGCGGGAACGCTTCCCTGATCATGATACACCTCAATCTCGGCAAGCGCAACCGTATCGCCGTTCCGCGCGGTCACGGTCAGGCAAAGATAGCGTGCACGAATCGCGTCAAAACGCAGCGACGGTGTAACTCCGTTCTGCATCACAAATCCGGTTGCCTTGACAAGCGTATGCCATTTTTCCCCATCCTGCGAATAGGTAATGACAAAATCGCGCGGCATGTTCTCCCCGGCGCCCAACATGTTACCGATCGGGTACAGGTCAATGCGGTTCAGTGTGCACACCAAACCGAAATCCATGGTAATCACGGCATCCTCACGGCTATCCGATTCCCAACCGGAAACACCGTTCTTTGCAGTGCGGTTGCCGTCATTCAATCCTGCAATATACATGCCGTTCTCGCCCTTGGAGCTGTTGGCAGTGACATCTGCCGTCAGCGCAAGGTTGGTTCCCGGAGCCGGCTCGCTCTTTTCCGGCAAATAATCAAGCCCTTCCGGAAGTGCATACAGTTGTCCGTCTCCGGCATCCAGCGTTACGGTCAACTTTCCGCCCGTCAACGCCACACCCGACAGGGATCCGTCGGTTTTGCTGACCTGATACAACTGTCCGATGGCGGAATCAAGCGAAAGGCTGATTTTCTTCTGGTTATTGAAATCATTGTTGACAATCATCAGGTAATTCCGCCCGGTCTTGCAGTCACGCAAAAGGGACAGAATGTAGTTGGTCCGGTCATTCGGCTGCACAAAGAAGTCAGCAGGAATCTTTTCCATACCGCCCCATGCGGTCCCGTTCAGATAAATTTCAACTGCTTCGCAGTTAATCAGTGTTTTTCCGAGCGCCAACACCTCATGATTCAGCTTGGAAACAACGGCATAGTTCTCACCCGGTTTTCCGTCTGCGGAGATAATCCCCTTGCTGAACGGTTCCGACCGGTTGACGGGGGTAAACCATGTGAAATAGGAAATCTGCTTGAATCCGAATGACAGAGATGCGTAAATTTCATAACGCAACTCCGATGCACTAGGGCAACGGAATGCCACATCCTGCTGCACAGACTGAATGTAAGTTCCGGTTTTTACGCCTCCGTTTGCAAGTGCAACATCGTGCGCCGCCTTCATGTTGGAGAAAAATCCGTCACGATCCATAGACCCCGCCGCCAATCCGAAGGGGTAACGGTCATACATCAGGTAGTCCTGCGGATAGCCGGCCGCCGCACACAGGCGGAGCCAGTCATTCATCTGCGCTTTATACTGCTCATTGGATGCATAGGCAGCGCTGGGCAAAAAGTTCAGATGCATATAGGCACCCGGATCGGCATCCTTGAGCGCTTTATACGCCGACAGAAATGCATTGGGGTTAAACGGCTCATCCAGCATATAGTACCCGTTGCATCCCGGAATATTCTTGTACTTGGCGACATTTGCCGCAATCTGTTTTGCGGTCTGCCCGGTCAACTGCCCGCCGAACGAACCGTCGGAAACGGTCATGTGCATTCCGTATTTATAGCACATCTCCAGCATTTTCAACTGATTTTCCGGCGTTGCCAGCGTCTCCTCGCCTGCTCCCAGCACCCATGTGATGCCTGCGTCCGCCATCAGCCGATACTGCTCGTCGTTGATATAATCAGGTGTGGGCGGCCAGAATACGGAAATCATAATGTTATCGTCAAAGCTGTAGTCACTTTCCACGACGTAAACCGGACATTCCGCCTTTGCACCGCTTTTCCGGTCCGTTACGGTAATGACGGCATTGCCCTTTTTCACACCCTTCACAACACCCTTTCCGTCAACCGCCGCAACAGATGCGTCACTGCTTGCAAAGGTCATGTCAGAGAGGTTCGCTCCCTTTGTGGCAATACCGATCGTTTCGGTTTCACCGATGCAAAGCTCCAGTGCCGGTTTGACCAGACGAAGAACCGATTTGTCGGCTTTTCCGTATACCCCGATTTCGGAAAGCTGCACCAGCACCCCATCCTGCCCGACGGTCGCATCGGTATAACGTTTTGTGACATGCAGCCGGATGTACTGCGCCTCCATACCCGCAAAGGAATGCACTGCTGCGGTCTGCGGCTTGGACGCTCCCGTCACACGCTCCTTTTCCGTAAAGGATTTCCCATCCGCGGAAAGACTGATCGTATAATCCACGGGAAAACGGTCGCCCGCCGGGAAAAGCGCAACACAGGATACCGTTGCTTTCTGTGCCAACCGAATGGTAATGGTCACAGGCGCGTCCGGATTGGTTTCCCGGTCATAGGGATCCGTGGAATATCCGGTGCTCAGATTTCCGTCCACCAGGTGCGCCTTGCACCAGTTTTCACTTGGCATCTCATAGCTGTTTTCGCTTCCCGCCCGCTGCGCGGTGCATGCGGAAATACTGACAGACGCGCCCTCTGTCAGCAAAACCGTTCCCTTTGGCGCCACCGAATCCGGCGTTTCCTCCGCATGGATCAGCGCAACACCGACACCACAGAGCAACGCCACCGTCACTCCCAGTGCAGTCAGTAAAAGAAATCGTTTCTTCTTCATGTCCCTGTTCCTCCGTTTTTCCTGCCGGTCACGCCGGCCACTATTGTCATTTTAGCAGATCCTGAAAAAAATGTCAAGAAGTGAATTGACATTTCTGCTCAATTATGGTAAAATTCCCTGACGGATCCTTTGCCGATCCGATTCTGAAGTATTGGAAACAAGGAGGAACAATCCTATGTCCGTCCCTGTCTATGACAAAGAACAAAAAATGTGGCTTCTCCCAGACTGCGATTTCGGTACCGAAGCCCATACGGCGATTATTCGCTTTACAAACTCTGTCAATGTCACACTTGCCACCATCTTTGCGGACGGCACCCCCATCGGTGTCTGCGCACTGTCCACCAAAGAAAAGGAAACCACTTCCTGTTGTGAAATTGAAACAACGTCCGGCAAACATCGGGTGGAAATCCGCACCGAGGGCGATGCCAAACTGATCGATGTTTCGTTCCCGGAACAGCCCCCCGTATCCCCTTCCTACGTCCCCGTTCCTGAAAAGAATCTGCGCGATACCCAGTCGGACACCTGGGAAGCAACCGACATGCTGGGGCGCAAAGTGGCATCGGTTGAAGATGTCGGTGCCAAACGAAACCGTAAAGTGGGAATTTTTTACTGGACATGGCACGAAGCACATGCGTCACTGCGCCCGGTAGACGTGGTAGACACACTCGCAAAATACCCCGCCGCGGAATATCGCGCGGACCATCCGGCATGGGGCACGCACCCGTTTCAGTGCTTCTGGCACGAACCGTTCTACGGATTTTATCGGGATTCCGACCCATATGTCATTCGCCACCACATGTCTTTACTTGCCAACGCAGGGGTAGATTTCCTCCTCTTTGACTGCACCAACGCTGCC
>FR890553.1:0-4716 GCA_000433415.1 Clostridium sp. CAG:448 | reverse complement strand
TATGAACCGCTCTTTGCCGAAATGCGCAGAATGCGGGAGGACGGTGTGCGCACACCGCAGGTTGCTTTTATGCTCAATTTCGGTCCCGCTCCCTCCACTGCCGCGATGCTCCGCGCGCTCTATCAGGATCTCTACAAACCCGGACTTTATTCCGATCTGTGGTTCCGTCTGGACGGCAAACCGATGATCATGGCGTACCCGGACGCCCTGCCCGCGCAGGGAGTGTGCGACAAAGATACCGCACTGTTGAACGAAATCCGCAATTTCTTCACCTTCCGTCCCGGTCAGCCCGGTTACGGCACAGGTCCTGTTACGGACACGCAATGGGGTTGGTTGGAAAAATTCCCGCAGCATAAATTTGTTCCCCGTGCGGACGGCTCCTGCGAGATGATGACCGTCGGTGTCGCGCAGAACTGCAACGACGAACGCATCTGCACCCATTTCAACGACGGAAAGACCTATGGCAGAAGCTTTACCTACAGAGACCGTTTTTCAAAAATCGATGAAAACTCCTACAAGTACGGCTACAACGTCCAGGAGCAGTGGGACCGCGTATTAGACATCGGTCCTGACATTGCCTTTATCACCGGTTGGAATGAATGGATCATGGGGCAATTCCACGAACCGTGGCTCAAAGATAACGACTCCACGCAGCTTGCCATGGTGGACCAATATGACCGCGAACACAGCCGGGACATTGAAATGGACAAGGACGGGTATCTTGACACCTACTATTTGCAAATGGTTTCCAATATTCGTCGTTTCAAGGGCGCCGTACAGCGGAAACCGGTCAGTGCACCGCAGACCATCCGCATCCGCGCAGGCGAGCGCCAGTGGAAAACGGTCAGCCCTGTCTATCTGAATGACAAAGGAACCACCATTCACCGTGACTGGGACGGTTTTGGGGACCACCACTACAAAAACGAGACCGGCAGAAACGATATCATCTCCGCCAAGGTAACCCGTGACGCCGACCACCTCTACTTTATGGTTACGTGTGCCGCACCCATCACGGAGCCCACCGAGGAAGGCTGGATGACGCTGTTTTTGGATACGGATCGCTCCAAAGCAACCGGTTGGGAAGGCTTTGACTTTGCCATTAACCGACTCACGCCCAAGAGAGGAAAGACAAGCGTGGAACGTTATCTGCGCACTGCGGACGCCGGCAGCTTCACCTGGGAGAAGATCGGCGAAGCAGACATCAGCGTAAAGGGCAACCTTTTGCAGATTGCAGTTCCGCGCGCACTGCTCGGCATGACCGGCACATTGGATTTTGAGTTCAAGTGGAGCGACAACATGCAGGAGAAAAACATCATGGACTTCTATCGCAACGGCGACACGGCACCGATCGGACGCTTCAATTACCTCTATCGTGAATAAAGGCATCACTGCGCAGTCTGCGCTGCGCAATTGCACCATCGGAATCACGCGGTAATACCTAAAGAAAATCAACCCGCCGGGAGCACTTCTGCCCCGGCGGGGTTCCTATGTACGGTATTTACTTCACTTCAAAGCGAGGTTCGCAACAGACATTGATATTGAGCCGCTTGTAAAGATCAATATCCTTGTTGGACAGGATCACCGAAAAATGGGCATCACAGCCACGCAGTGCATCCAACTGATTCAGCGCAGCAAGTGCCTTCGGATTGGTTGCGGAGCTGATACTCAGCGCAATCAGTACCTCATTGGAATGCAGCCGCGGATTATGGTGGTGGAGATGATTGATTTTCAGCTCGCAGATCGGCTTCAATGCCTCGGGGCTGATAATGTCCTCTTCCTGGGGGATTCCAGCCAACTTTTTCAGCGCATTGAGCAACAGCGCCGCCGCAGCACCCATCAGAAGCGATGTCTTTCCGGTAACAAGGCTTCCATCTGCCAATTCCATCGCACCTGCCGGTTTACCGGTTTCCTCATGACGGGCAAGGCACGCATTCACCACCGAACAATCGTGCGGCTGAACCCCTGCCATCTGCATGATCAGCTCCATACGCTCCGTTACGGACCCGTCTCCGCCGTGCCGTACCTCTTCCTCGGCGGTCTTGTAATAACGCCGCAGAATCTCCCGTCTGGACGCCTCACAAACGGCATCGTCGTCAAAAATGCAGAATCCCGCCATGTTGACGCCCATATCGGTGGGGGAAGCATACGGGGAATTTCCCTGAATGCCCGTCAGCATCGCACGCAGGACGGGATAGATCTGTACATCGCGGTTATAGTTGACCGTTGTCACGCCGTATGCTTCCAGGTGGAACGGATCAATCATGTTCCGGTCATTCAGATCCACCGTTGCCGCTTCGTACGCAATATTCACAGGGTGCTTCAGCGGCAGGTTCCAAACCGGAAAGGTTTCAAACTTGGCATACCCCGCTTTGATTCCGCGTTTATTTTCATGGTATAACTGAGAAAGGCAGGTCGCCATTTTTCCGCTTCCTGGACCGGGCGCTGTCACGACAACCAACGGCCTGGTCGTCTTTACATAATCATTTCTGCCGTACCCGTCCTCACTCACAATCCGTGCCACATCGGAAGGATAACCGGCAATCGGATAGTGCAGATAACTCTTTACTCCGATCGCCTTCAGACGCCGCCGGAAAGCATCTGCCCCCGGCTGACCGGTATAGCGTGTAATCACCACGCCCCCTACCAAAAACTCCATGCGGCGGAATACCCCGATCAGACGGATCACATCCTCGTCATAAGGGATTCCGAGATCCCCGCGCAGTTTGTTTTTTTCGATGTCAGCCGCATTGATGCAGACGATAATCTCCGCATCCGCACGCAGGCTTTGCAGCATGCGGATCTTGCTGTCCGGTTCAAAACCGGGCAGCACACGCGATGCGTGGTAATCGTCAAACAGCTTGCCGCCGAATTCCAAATACAGCTTACCCCCGAACTGCCCGATGCGCTCCCGGATCTTTTCCGATTGCAGTCTGATATATTTTGCGTTATCAAATCCGATCTTCATTTTTCTCTCCCATTTTCATCAAAACAAAATCCATACCATTGTACCATATTCACCTTCTTTTTGCAATCAGCTTTTCGGACAAAATCCAACATATTTTTTTATGATAAATGCCAAACGACACAAAACCGGTAAAAAATTCAGCGTTTGCAATGTTATCTGATATAAAAAATCGGTAAAAAACACCCTGTGCTTTTTACCGATCAATGCCCACACCATGCAAATGCTTCTTATACCTCGTCCACGTGGTACATCCAGACCGGCAGCGGCAACCAACACCGTGCAAATGCCGGCAACTGCAACCGATCCGGACAAAACGGACCGAACAGCAACTGTAACGCCTCCGGATGGGACAGTTCCAAAACCGGTGAAAGGCGTGTTTCGGATATGCACGGCACACCGCCCCGAACCGAAAGCAGCAGTTGTTCATCCCCTGCAAACCCATGAATCAGAACGGGCAAATCTCCGTCCGGCAAAGCCGTATAGGTCGCTTTCAGTGCAAAAAACGCATCCAGCACCGCACGGTAATTCAAAACCGTATAGCTCATATTCGGAGTGACACTCACGCCCTCCCCAATCCGATAAATCGCGCGCAGGTAAGTCTGGCGGAATTCCGGCAGGCAGACGGTCAGCGTTCCGGCATGCAGGTAGTCATAAAGTGTGCAGATCAGGGGCAGAAAGTCCGCATCCTCCACGGTCATGACCTCCCGCACGGTTGTATCCAGACAGGTTGCGTAGCCGATAAAGTGTTCGCCGCTGTATGCCGCAAAGATACGGGTGTGCCAGGTGGTCATAATCGGGTAGAGCTCTTCCCTTGCCCGCACGGGCACGTAAATCTGCGCGGCAAGCAATGCGGCAATGTCATCCAATGCGCGCACGTCCCCCGCAAAAACTTCCCGCATGGCAAACGCAGGCGTCCGCGTTGCGCCGAAAGAGTGCCGCATATTATCATCGACAAGGTGAATCTGATACATACTGCCTGTCTTGTCGTAAGAAAAATAATTATATCTTTGACGTCTGCCACCCAACGTAGAGAGAACAATGCCGTCCCGCTTCATATCCGCCAGTGCCGCGTTCATGCAATCCTTCATATATCCCTGACCGCGATGGTATGGATGTACGGCAACATTCCCGATGCCCCGGCAGGGAAGCCTGCGTCCGCAAACCACAATCTCATGATCATATGCGCCCACCGCGGCGCGGAAATTGCCATCTTCGGTCACAATATAATTCTGCATTTGCGGTTGCAGTTCCCGCCGATACAACTTTGGCAACAGCTTTTTGAAGTCCTTCTGATTTCCGTTAAAACCAAACACATAGTTGATAAAATCCATAAACGCATCATACTGCTCTGCGTTTCCTTTTCCACGATAGATACTCATTTTTCGAAAATCCCCTTCCTTTCCGCAAATCCGCCCACATAGGCAAACCAACCGTTCTCTCTGATCTGTCCCGCAACGGCGTCCGCCTTCGCTTTTTCCGTGAATATCCCAAATACGGACGGTCCGCTTCCGGACAGCATGGCACACAAAGCCCCCCCTGAAATCATCAGATTTCTGCTTTCCGTTGCCTCACTGTGATGGGGCAAAACCGCCTTTTCAAACAGATTGAACACCGTTCCGCTCATCCCCGGCGCATCTCCCCGTGCAATGGCAGAAAGGAGCGGCTGCAATTGCCTGTCCGGAAGAACCGGTTCGGAAAAGCCCTTGTACATCTCATCCAGTGCACGGTACGCCAGCGGCGTGGAAACGCCC
>FR890552.1:23898-24328 GCA_000433415.1 Clostridium sp. CAG:448 | reverse complement strand
GGAAAACACGATCTTGTGAGAAGGCTTTCCGGCGCGGATCAACGGCTTGCATTCCGGCTCGCGCCCGAACTGCTGACGGATCAGCGCACAGCAAAGGGTTGCGGCAGACTCCTCCGTCAGGTAAAGGATCAGCTTTTCCTCCCCTTTTCCGCCTTCCGTTTGCCCGCAGTCGCTCTCCCGGATTTCCGCGCAGAAAAGCATGCCGCACACCAGCGCACGGCGACAGCAGGCGTTTTTGATTGGTATTTGCAACAATTCTTCTTTGACATTTCCCGCAAAAGACATTTTTCCATCCTGTTCTCCGACACCGTCGGTTTCCCGCAGTCCCGGCTTCTTGGCTTCTTATTGAACGTTTTGAACGTCCGGCTCCTCCGGCATGATGATCTCGCATTCCAGCCGGACTCCCGCCTGTGCAAACACGCGCTCCTGC
>FR890552.1:4651-23876 GCA_000433415.1 Clostridium sp. CAG:448 | reverse complement strand
ACCCACGCAACCAGCGCGCGGACATCCGCCGCGCTTGCGCCGCCGCGGTTGACAATGAATCCCGCGTGTTTTTCGGACACCTGTGCCCCGCCGATCGCGGCGCCCTTCAGTCCCGCATCCTCAATCAGCTTTCCCGCAAAATATCCCTGCGGGCGTTTGAAGGTGCTTCCGGCGTTGGGGTATTCCAGGGGTTGCTTTTCCCGCCGCGCGGTCATATTGGCATTGCACTGCGCAACAATCTCATCCCTATCCCCCGGCACACAGGCAAAATCCGCGAAAAGCAAAACCCATTCCGGATGCGTACGGTACGCCGAATGGCGGGGGGGGGGGGGGGGGGGGGAGGAAAAGTGGTGTTCCGCGGCAGGAAGCGTCTCCACTTTTCCCGTTCCGATGTCATAATAAACGCTTCGCAGTAAAAGGTCCGACACCTGTCCGCCATAGGCACCCGCATTCATATACACTCCGCCGCCGACGCTGCCGGGGATTCCGTAACCGAAGGAAAATCCGGCATAACCGCGCTTTTTGCCCGCCTGTGCACAAAGTCCGGTCAGCGAGGCGCCCGCCTGCGCCGTTACATAGCCGTCGCAAAAGGCGATCCGGTTCATTTTTTCCGTAAAAACCACGGCACCGGGAAATCCGCCGTCCGGAAAGAGCAGATTGGTACCGTTTCCGGCAAGAAAGATCGGAACGGCGGCGGCAGTCAGACGTTCGTAAGCATGCAAAAGGGATTCCGTGTCCGCCGGGAACACCGCCAGCGCGCACGTGCCGCCGATGCGGAAGGAGGAATGCACACTGAGTGGCTCGTTGCGCAAAACGGTGATGCCGTCGCCCGTGAGGGCATCGGCAAGCAGATCATAATCGTAATCGTACATGAAAGCACCTCGCAATCGTTCGCTCAGCAAAGGATGCCGATCAGCTCACGCAGGTCATGGATCACATATGTAATCTGCATATCCGCCGGAATCGGTTTGTTCCTTGGATTGAACCAGCAGGTGTCAATCCCTGCGCGGATGCCGCCCAGAATGTCGGAGGTCAGAGAATCTCCGATCACAAGCGCCCCGGAGACGGAAAAGTCCGGAATGCGCTGCCTGACGGCGTCAAAATAAGCCGCGGAGGGTTTTTCGCACCCGATCTCCTCGGAAATAAAACAGTCCTTGAACAGCGGGAAAAGCGGCGACGGACGGAAGCGGTGATCCTGCACATATTTATCCCCGTTTGTAATCAGATACAGCCGGTAGTGTGCACAGAGCGTGCGGCAGACCTCAAGCGCGCCGTCCCAGAGATAGGATTTCTCCGCAAGGCGCAGTTTGTATCGGCGGTTCATTTCTTTTGCGTCGCCCTGTAAGCCCTGCGTTTCCAGATAGGTCTGAAACCGCATCCAATACAGATCCTCTTTGCGGACTTCCCCGCGCTCCAGGCGCTTCCAATAGGAATCGTTGATGGCGGAATAGCACGCAATCTCACTGTCCCCCGCCGGCAACCCAAACGACCGGAAGCACTCGCCGATCGCCTCATGCTCCGAGCGCGAAAAATCCAACAGGGTGTTATCCGCATCAAACAAAAGATCTCTGTATTTTCTCATAGCCGTTTCTCCCATCATCTACATACTGTCATTATTATACTCTGTCTTTCCGCATTTTGCAATACCGCCGTATCTGTTTTTTGAGGCAGGATTCCGAAAAAGAAAAATTTTTTCAAAAAAGCTATTGACAAGCTCTCTGCAACGTGGTATAATGCAAGAGTCGTCCGTGAGAGCGGACATTATCCAAAGACAGCAGGTTTCCGTAAAAGCCGATGCTTCCCTGCCGAGGAGAGAACGAACTTTCTTTTTTGTTTGGTGTCTTTCTTTGGCGCGGCAGTTTGCTTGCGGAAGAAAGATTTTTTTATTTTCAAATCCATTATTCACTACCGGGAGGTGAAACACAATGCCCAGCAATGCAGTACTTGAACAGAAAAAAGCAATTGTGAGCGCACTTGCAGAGGAAATCAAGAACGCAGCGTCCGGAGTGATCGTCAGCTATCAGGGTATTACCGTTGACAAGGATACCGCAATGCGCAAGGCTCTTCGTGAAGCCGGCGTAAAGTATGAGGTTGTCAAGAACACTCTGACCGCCCGCGCCTGCGCACTTGCAGGTTACGAAACGATCAACACCGATACTTGCCTCAAAGGCATGACCGCAATCGCCATCAGTGCGAACGATGCGATCGCGCCGGCAAAGATCCTGAAGGAGTATGCCGATCAGGTTGAGTCCTTCTCGATTTTGGCAGGTTTTGTGGACGGTGAGGCGCTTGACGCAAACGGCGTCGTCGCACTGTCCGAGATTCCGTCCAAGGAAGTTCTTGTTGCCAAGTTCCTCGGCAGCATCCAGTCTCCTCTTTACCAGTTCGCATATGCGATCAAGGCAATCGTCGACAAAGAAAACGGCGGTGCAGCAGAGGAAGCTCCGGCAGAAGCCTGATCTGTGGTTTCTGACCGACACAATCACAAAAATTATACCAAATACCACACATTTGAGGAGGTAATTTATCATGGCATCCGAAAAAATCACAGCACTTGTTGAAGAAATTAAGGGTCTTACCATTCTTGAGCTCGCTGACCTGGTAAAGGCAGTTGAGGAAGAGTTCGGCGTATCCGCAGCCGCTCCCGTAGCTGTTGCAGGTGCAGGCGCAGCCGCTGCTGCTCCCGCTGCCGAAGAGAAGACCGAGTTTGACGTCGTTCTGACCTCCTTCGGTTCCGAGAAACTGAAGGTTATCAAGATCGTCCGCGAAATCACCGGTCTGGGCCTTGCTGAGGCTAAGAAGGCAGTTGAAGGTGTTCCCAGCACGCTGAAGGAAGGCGTTGCAAAGGACGAAGCCGAGAAGATCAAGGCGCAGCTCGCAGAAGTCGGCGCTGCTGTCGAAATCAAATAATTCTGCCCGTTCCCTGTTTCTTGCTGTATGGATAAGCAAGAGTCCCGCCAAAGTATTCTTTGGCGGGATTTTTGTTGCCTTAAAGTTTCAAAACAGATTTACACCTCCGCGGTGCTCTCCCCGAATGCATCAACCATCACACGTTCCTTCAGGAACCGCAAGAACGACGCATAGGTCTCTTCCCCGATCGGCTCCGGCGCGGACATAATGACCAAGCGGTGTCCCGTATCTCCAAGGTGATACGGCAGGTGCGTGTACGCATACGGATTTTCGCAAAAGCCGTTCCGCTCGTAGAATCCCTTCCTGCGAATGGAAATCGCATCCTCCGGCGGGTCAATCTCCAATATGACCGTTTTGGGGTGCCGGCGCAACTCTTCCAGGACTTTCTGTCCGTACCGACGGTTCCGCAGCTCCGGCAGAATGCAGAAATGCTCCACATACAGAAAATCCTCCGCCTCCCAATACAAAAGAAGCCCGACAAACATCTCTCCGTCGTAAATCAGCAAAAACCGATAAGCCGGATCGAACAATATCCGTGCCTGTGACAACGGTTCCCGCAGCTCATGGTACGGAAAGCTTTGCCGATAAAGCGCCATCGCCTGCGGGTACATGGGGTGCTCCGGATTTGTCAGGCGCTCAAACCTTATGCGCTCTTTCTTCTCTGTTGCAGCGCCGGGATCCGTTGCCGGCAGAATGACTTCCATTCCGTATTTCTGGATGTGCAATCCCACCTTCTGATAGAAGCGGAGCGCATTCACATTGCCTGCCCACACATTCAGGGTCACATGATAACACCCTTTTTGTGCTGCGAAATCCACTACATAGCGATAAAGCGCCTGTCCGATGTGCGCCCCCCGTACATCCGCATCCACACAGAGGTCGTCGACATAAAGAGATTTCACATCCGTCATACTGCCGTCGTTCAAAAACTGCTTAAAAATGCAGAACGCATATCCGACGACCCGTCCCCCGCGCTCCGCGACAAACACCGGCGTCTTTTCATCCGCAAGGATTGCCAGGACCTGTTCATCCGTATATTTCCGTGCGCCGGCACGGAACAGATCCGGGCGGACATCACTATGCACACGGTGTACCTGATACAACAGCCCACCGATCTCCGGCACATCCGCCGGCACCGCCCTGCGAATCACGCATTCACCCGCCATCCCGGTCTGTTTTTCTTTTTCGTTTTCCATCCGTCTTTGTATCTCCGTTTTTTTCTTTTCCTTCTCTTCCTCTTCTCCGGGCACTGTTCAGCGCCCCCGGCCCGCCGGGGTCCGGTCCGTCGGAATCCGCTCGGTTGTCAGTTCCGTCCATGCCGGGAAAAATCCCGCACGCAGCGCAAGGCGTTGCGAAGCAATATGCGACATGGCGGTTCCGTAAAACGGGAGGACGCCCTGCGACTGCAACTGTCGCGACAAAAGAGAAACCAACAGCGTGCCGATTCCCTGCCCGCGCACATCCGGCATCACATTGACACCGACCTGCCAGAGCAGCGGGCTGTCCTCGCTGGCACCCGCCATTCCGACAATCCGATCTTCCTGCGTCAGTGAAACGCCGACCCGGTCCGGCGCATCCGTACAAAACGCAAACGCCTCACAGAATCTTACATCTCCCCGAAACCGTTTGATTTCTTCATCCCTGTACCAGGTCAGCGTTCCGTTGATGGAGGAAGACGGCGGCATACGGTTGTCCGGAACATAAAAAATGTGTGCCTGCCCGATCCGAAATCCGTCCCGGCGGATGCGGGCGTCCAGTTCCGCAAGATTTTGGTATTCCATAAACCATGCGGCATTGGTGTCCCGATAGCGACGCTCACACCATGCGACAACGGACTCCTCGCCGGTCACGAGCATTTTTCCGTTGATACAGGCAATTTTCAGATAGTCATCCGCCGCAGACAGATAGTGCCTTCTGCCCGCCCGCTTCTCAAACTGCGTAAACACCGGCCGTGTTTGCGCAATCTCCGCAGGTGTGCAACAATAATCCCGTGCAAGCTGTGTGTACAGAATTTCCCGGTCACGACTCACTGTATCCCCCTCTTCCGCGCACCGCATGTGTCCGCACATGCGGGAACGGATCCGTAAAATTTCTTCCGGCTAACGCAAAGCACCACCGCACAATTCCGACGGTGCAATTGCGCAGTCGGATTTTTCGTCAGACATACGACGAAAAAAGCGCAGGCAAGTGTGCCATTTGCGAATTGCGCGGTGGTGCCGCAATTTATCCTTGGTAGCCGTCAAACGCCGCGGCTACGCTTCGTTTCCGTCTGTGCGATCAGAACGCAAGGCTCTCTTCAATGTACGCACGCAGCTCGGAAACAGGCAGACGCACCTGTTCCATCGTATCCCGGTCACGAACCGTTACACAGCCGTCCGTCTCGGAATCAAAGTCATAGGTGATGCAGAACGGTGTACCGATCTCGTCCTGTCTGCGATACCGTTTACCGATGGACCCGGTTTCGTCAAACTCCACATTGAAGTACTTGGCAAGCTCATCGCAGACGGCTCCTGCCTTCTCGCTGAGCTTCTTGGAAAGCGGCAAAACCGCTGCCTTAACTGGCGCCAGTGCAGGATGCAGGTGCAGAACCACACGAATGTCGTTCTTCTCGGCATCAACAACCTCTTCGTCGTAAGCATCGCACAGGAACGCCAACGCAACACGGTCGGCGCCCAAAGAGGGCTCAATCACATAAGGAATATACTTTTCGTTGGTCTCCGGATCAAAATACTCCATGGATTCGCCGGATACCTTCTGGTGCTGGGTCAGGTCGTAATCGGTCCGGTCCGCGATTCCCCAAAGCTCGCCCCAGCCGAACGGGAACAGAAATTCAATATCGGTGGTTCCCTTGGAGTAGAAGCAAAGCTCCTCCGGACTGTGGTCACGCAGGCGCAGGTGCTCCTTGGTCATTCCGAGCGCATACAGGAAGTTTTCGCAGTAACCTCTCCAGTATTGGAACCATTCCAGATCCGTACCGGGCTTGCAGAAAAACTCCAGCTCCATCTGCTCGAACTCACGGGTCCGGAAGGTGAAGTTGCCGGGGGTAATCTCATTGCGGAACGACTTACCGATCTGACCGATACCGAACGGCAGCTTCCGTCTGGTGGAACGCTGTGCGTTCTTGAACTGCACAAAAATGCCCTGCGCGGTTTCCGGGCGCAGATAGACGGTGCTGGAGGAGTCCTCCGTAACGCCGATAAAGGTCTTGAACATCAGATTGAATTTCCGGATTGCCGTAAAATCGGACGATCCGCAATTCGGGCAGACAATATGGTTCTCCTTGATGTAATTGTACATCTCGTCGTCCGTCCAGCCGGCGGGATTGACATCAAGCCCGTTTTTGAAGGCATAATCCTCAATCAGCTTGTCCGCACGGTGACGGCTGCGGCACACCTTGCAATCCATCAAAGGATCGGAAAAGCCGCCGAGATGTCCGGATGCAACCCATGTCTGCGGATTCATAATAATCGCGCTGTCCAGTCCGACGTTATATTTACATTCCTGTACAAACTTTTTCCACCATGCGCGCTTGACATTGTTTTTGAATTCCACACCGAGCGGACCGTAGTCCCAGGAATTGGCAAGCCCGCCGTAAATTTCGGAGCCGGGGAAAATAAAACCGCGGTTTTTGCACAGCGCCACGATTTTGTCCATTGTCTTCTGTGTATGATCCATTCTTCTCTTCTACTCCTTTACCGATCAGCAAGAACTGTTTTTATCCTGTTTATCTTATCACACACGATACGATTTGTCAATAGTTTTTCGCAATTTGCACGATTGACAAAAACAAAAAAGTGTGGTATACTATGGTGGTCGTAATCGGATACTGTTTGTGGGAGGTGATCATCATGTCTGATAAGGAAAAAGATACCAAGGAAAAAGAAAATGAGATAACAAAGACGCCTGCTCCGGAACCGGCGGACAGGCATGAACTCCCCTCTCCCGCCCGACCGTATGCGGAAGAAAAACAAGCGGATATCCCCGATCCCGTCGAAAACGATGAAGAAAACGACATGCCCGAAAACGAGCACGAACGGTTGATGGAAAGCAAATTCAACCACCTGATCGCATTGCTGGACGACAAACATTACACCGATTTTGTGCATGAGTTGGAAGATATGAACCCGGTAGACGCGGCAGACTTTTTTAATGAGCTGCCCGAAAAGCGCATTCCCGCCGTCTTCCGGATGCTGAAAAAAGACATTGCCGCCGACGTTTTCGCCGAATTGGATACCGATGTGCAGGAACGCATTATTTCCGCAATGACAGACCGTGAAATTTCGGTCATGGTGGAGGATCTGTTTCTGGACGATGCGGTAGACATGCTGGAGGAGATGCCGGCGAATATTGTACACCGGATCATGCGCAACGTGACTCCCGACACCAGGGCGGAAATCAACCGGTTTCTCGCCTATCCGGAGGACAGCGCCGGCAGTGTTATGACTGCCGAATTCATCGATCTGCGCAAGAACATGACGGTACAGGACGCCATTGCGCACATCCGGAAAACGGGTCTTGACAAAGAAACCGTGTATACCGCCTATGTCACAGACGATGCCCGTGTTCTGGAAGGAATCGTTTCATTCAAGGATCTGCTCTTTGCCAAGCCGGATGAAAAAATCGCGGACATCATGACCAGCGACATCATCAGCGCGCGCACCTTGGATGACCAGGAAACCGTAGCGTCCATCATCTCCAAGTACGATATTCTTGCCCTGCCGATCGTAGACAAGGAAAACCGTCTGGTCGGTATCGTAACGGTCGACGACGCATTGGACGTCATTGAGGACGAGGCAACCGAGGATATCGAAAAGATGGCTGCAATTCTGCCCGGTGACAAGCCCTATATGAAAACCGGCATCTTTGAGACATGGAAAAAACGGATCCCATGGCTGCTTCTGCTCATGGTCTCCGCGACGTTTACCAGTACCATTATTTCACATTACGAGGGAGCGCTCTCCCATGTATCGCTTGCCCTTTCCCTCTCCGCCTTTGTTCCCATGCTGATGGACACCGGCGGAAACGCGGGCGGTCAGTCCTCTGTCACCATCATCCGTGCGCTTTCTCTGGGCGAGTTCACCCAGCGGGATATTTTCCGTATCATCTGGAAGGAATTCCGCGTTTCCGTCTTTACCGGCATTGCCGTGGCAATCGCCTGTTTTCTGAAAACATGGGTTGTGGACTGCCGTTTCTCGGTCGATCCGCAAAAGCTCACCATCGCGGCGGTCGTCAGTTTGACCATCTTCTTTGCCATCGTGATCGCCTCCATTGTCGGCGCCTGTCTGCCTATGCTGGCAAAGGCAGTCAAACTTGACCCTGCGGTCATGGCTTCCCCGTTTGTCACCACCATTGTGGATACGCTGACGCTGCTGGTCTATTTCGCCATTGCGTCCAGAGTGCTGAATTTCTGAGTCCTTTCCGCATTTTCAAAAGAAATTCCGCACGACGCCAAACAGCAAAAGCCACAGGAGCACTGCCAGTGCGAACTGCGATCCGTGCGGGAATGGTCGTTTTCTCCCACGGATCAGGTTGACAAGAATCACCCCGTCCGCTGAAATAGCGGCGGCAATTGCACATACCACACCCGCGTTGGTGTGCCATGCTTCTGCAAAATCTCCCCGCAAAAGGGCTTTTACCGAATGTGTTCCGCCGCACACGGGACACAGAATTCCGAAAAAGTCACGTAGGAAACACCCCATATAAATATGCGCCGACAGCTTTTGCACCAAACGCCCATACAGCGGAAGCAAAAGAACAAGGATGCCGATACCGGCATGAAATGCCGCAAAAACAATCCAATGCTTCCGCGCTTCCGTTTTGGTTGCCTTTTCCTTCATCGCATGTTCCCTTTCCGCAGATCCCCTCGGGCGGATCCACATTCTCTTCTCTTGCGCATCATTCTTTTTTCCGCGAGGTTACAAAACATATGCATGACAGCAAAAACAATCGCTCAGACCGTCATACTGATACGGAAACCGGGCACCCCCGGCAGGTCAATGACGTTTTCTTTGATGATTCCGTTGTTTCTCCCGATCGGACGGATTGGGTCATGCGGCACAATTCCAAGGCGTTTACCCGAATGGCTTTGATTGCGGGAATCGTGTCTGTGATTTTGGGATTCTGTACCTACATCAGCCTTGTCCCTGCCGCCATTGCAATCGTCCTGAGTATTGTCGTCATCCGGCGGAAGCATGCAACAACCGCCACACGGATCGCACTGATTTGCGGGATTGTCGGCGCTGTCCTGTTCTTTTTGGAATTCCTTTTTTTGATTCTCTATCTGGCACTGGACGATGCGACACTGCGCACCGTCTTTGAACGGTTCGGCGTTGACTTTGACATTTTCAATAACATCTACAAAAGCCGCTGACCGTTCGCCCTGTGAAATACCCCGCGCATTCCGTCCCTACGGGATGCGCGGGGCTCATTTTTTACTGCCGGTGCGCGGCAATAAAATCACGGTAAAAATAAGCGCTCTTTTTCCACCTGGTATCAAATGTTTTCGGGTCTGTAGACAGAATACCGAACTTGAAATTGGTCCCGGCACTCCACTCAAAGTTGTCCATCAGGCTCCACAGAAAATAGCCGCGCACGTCAAAGCCCTCGTCGATTGCCTTTTCCAGCCACTCCAGAAATCCCGCAATGTAACGGATACGGTCATCATCGTGAATCATACCGTCCGCCCCGACCGGTTCGGTCCCTTCAAAATAGGTGCCGTTCTCGGTGATGTAAATCGGTATTTTGATGCCGTACAGATCGTGCAGAAGGTGAATGGCGTCGTAAACCGCCTTGGGGTAATACTCCGTCCGGTTGTTCAGAAAATTTCCTCCCTGGGAAAAATCCATTGCAACCTGCTGATTTGCGGTGACGGGAACCCGGTTGTAAACATTCAAGCCGAAATAATCCAGGGGCTGTGCGGTCAGACGGAAATCGTCCGGCTCCATGTGCATGAGCGTCCCCTCCGCCGCAAGATGCTCCAGAATATAGTCGCTGTAATGCCCGGCAAGAATCGGATCGCAGTAGAATTTCCAGTTCCGTTCGTCCTGGTCCACCATCATGGCGATATCTTCCGGCGCGTCGGTCAGCGCATGGCGCTTCCAGATGTCAATGACAACACCGATTTTGCTGTTCAGGTGATGGGAACGGAATGCCTCCACACCCTTTCCGTGCGCCACAAGAATATTATGCCGCGCCTGATTTCCCCATTTTTCGTTGGTATACCCCGGTGCAAAGCCGCCGCATGCGTATCCGACATAGGTTGCAATCGGCTCGTTGATGGTTGACCACATGGGAACGATATCCCCGAACGCCGTGAACATCTTGTCCGCGTATTCACCGAACCATTCAATGCTGTCCCGATTGACCCAACCGCCGCGATCCTCCAGCGCCTGCGGCAGATCCCAATGGTACAGCGTCACATTGGGCATGATTCCGTGCGAGAGCAATGCGTCAAAAGCGCGCTTATAGTAATCCAGTCCCTTCTGATTCAACTGCCCGACGCCCTGCGGGAGCACACGTGCCCAGGCAATGGACATCCGGTATGCGTTGACCCCCAGGTCGCACAGATTTTTCAGGTCCCGATCAAAACGGTGATAACTGTCACAGGCATTTGCCGGGGTCTGACCGTTGAAAATCTTTCCCGGCTTCTGCGCCATTACGTCCCAGATGGACGGGGTCTTTCCGTCCTCAAAGGGCGCTCCTTCCACTTGTGCGGCACTGGTCGCACATCCCCACAAAAAATTCTCAGGAAATGCCATCTGCAATCCCCTCCTTTTCCCTTCGTTCTGTATTTTCTCTTATACCCGCGGTCCCGAACAGATTCCACGGGTACACATCCGGCGGCGCCGACTGTACCGAAACCGGCTTTCCGGTCACGGGATGGGCAAAAGACAGCCTCCACGCCCACAGCGCGCAGCCGCATTCCTTTTCTCTGCTGCCGTATTTCCGATCCCCACACAGCGGATACCCGCGCGAGGAGAACTGCACACGGATCTGGTGGGTACGCCCGGTTTCCAGGGAAACGGCGACAAGACTGTACGGCGCACCGGATGCAAGCGTGCGATAGGAGAGCCGCGCTTCCTTCGCTCCTTTGCGCAAACGGTCCACGACATAGCTCTTACCCGCCAGCCGGTCAAAAAACAACAGATCGGTCATGCGCCCCTCCGGCGGCTCCGGCGCATGTTCGCAAACGGCAAGATACACCTTCTCCTTGCAGTGTTCCTGCATCATCGCACACAACTTTCCGGTCATCTCCCTGCGCAGGGAAAACAGCATCACTCCGCCGCTGACCCGGTCAAGCCGGTGAACCAATCCGATATAGGGCAGGTGCAACTGCTCCTGCAGAAGATCGGTCACTACCCTGTCGCCCCCGGTCGGTGTCGAGGTTTTCTCCGAAAGAACGCCGACCGGTTTGACCGCGAGCAGAAGGTCCCTGTCCCTGTAAAGCACTTCAATCACTGTCGCTTACCTCCCGTGCGCACCGACTGCATGCCCGCCGGATTCCCGCGGTCTCCGCCTGTGACACACTGCCGCTCAGAATTTCTTTTGCCCGCGAAAGTGACGGGCAATTTTTGCTTGCGTGATAAACGCTCCCGGAACCGGTCCAATAGCAGATTTTCTCCCCTGCGCTGTCCGTTTTCCATTCCTGTCCCTGCGTCATTTCTTCCGCCGAGCCGAAGGCGTTCTCGCGCATGGAGGCGATGTCGGCGGGCGTTACCGTTTCTCCCGCATAAAAGCGGTCCTGTGCGGCGGATGCACACCCGAACAAGGTCAGAAAACAGCACAGAAGCGGCAACAGAATGCCCCGTTTACTGCACATCTTCCAAAAGCCGCTCCCGCAAGCCGATCTTGTCCCGCGCATACTCATAAGCCCCCCTGTAATCATCCGTTTCCCTGCAGCAGACCTCCATATCGCAGACCGTACTGTAAAGCAGAATCTGCGGCGGAACCTCCTGTGCATCCATAATCCGGCGCATAAAGACCAACGCGCCTGCATAGTCCGACTGCGCCATACAACGCCTTGCGCGGACATGCAGCGGGTACAGAACCCGCTCGTCCTCCTGCGTAAGATAAAGCGCAAGAAGTTCCTCTCTGCCCTCGGCAAGGTCCGACAGCGCCGCTATATACCGGCAAAACGCATTGCCGGACGCATAAGCGCGGCTGCCGACGCCGTCCGGGTTATCCAGCATGTCCGAATTCAGCATCGGGGAAAACTCCCGCAGCCAGGCAAGGCAGACGGCAATCTCCGCCCGGATCACGGCGGTGTCATACACCGTCGCGGCGGCATACCGCAGCGCGGCATCAAAATCACGCACCGCCGTATGCAGTCTTCCCGCGTGCAGCTCCTCCATGCCGATCTCCTTGGTACAGCCGGCAAGGATCAGGGCAATTTCATCGTCCGAGCGTCCCTCGCCGAACAGGGATTCGCAAATGTCCCGGCAACTGCGGTAATCGCCCCTGGAAAAGGCGTGACGAATGTTCCCGATGCTGTTCATTTTCCGGTAGAGGAAGTCATCCCCCTCTTCCGCAAGCAGAAAGCCGGCAGGGACATTCAGGCGTGCGGCAAGATAGATCACGGTCTGCAGGGACGGAAATGCCGCGCCGTGTTCAATCCGGGAGAGCATATTCCGCGTGATCTGATCTCCTGCCAGTTCCGCCTGCGTCATCATTTTTGCCGTGCGCAACGCCTTGATTTTCTCTCCGATATGCACTTTGAACGTCTCCCCCTTTCTTTACCTCGGTCTTTCGTTTTTTCAGTCCGCCGTCCGTTCGTTGCCGCCCGGCACATCCCAATGATAAACATGGGAGCCGCTTCCCACCGTCTGCACCCCTGCCGGTGTGTCAATATGCGCAACGGCGCCGAACGGAACACTCACATACAGGCTGTACTGCCAGAACCGTCTGACCCAGCGCACGTCAATCTGCCCTCTGACCGTATCCAGTGTGGCATGAGCGCTCAGAAGCGCGCCCGGGTAGCACGGTCTGACCGAAAATTCCGCAAAACCGGGCTTTGTCGGCTGAATGCCGCACAGATGCGTATAGAACCAGTAATCCACAGCAGCATACATGGGGTGATTGTGCGAATTCATACCCGGCTCTTTCTTCAGTTCAAACCGCTCCCAGACCGTTGTCGCCTCATTCTGAATCATATAGCCGTACGACGGATATTCTTCGGACGTCAGCACACGCCATGCGTCGTCAACATAGCCGTATTCGGCAAGCATATCCATCAGATACCGGGTACAGAGATTTCCTGTCGTGATACGGTAGTTGTTGTTCACCAGATTGTCGCGCATGACCTTTGCCGCACCCGCACGGCACTCCTCCGGCAGGATTCCCAACCAAAGCGCAAATGCCTGACATGCCTGCGAACCGGTTGCCACCCTGCCGCTGTCCCGGTCAAACCACTGATTCAGCATGGCTTCCCGGATGTTTTCCGCCAATGCGCCGTACTTCTCTTCATCGGCGGTTCTGCCCAGCAGACGGGCAAATTTTGCCAGCGTGACGCAGTTGAAATACGAATATCCTGTAGACATGAAAATACCGGGCGTTTCCTTGGAAAAGGCATTTTCGGCGTCCACACAGGCATAGGCAGGACCTGCCCAATCCCCGTAGTAGGAGTAATTGACGATATAGTTGTCGCTGCGGGACAGAAGCAGGTTCTCCCACGCCGCAAAACCGTCGAAAGAGTCCCGGATCAGCGCAATGTTCCCGGTATGCATCAGGGCGGACATTCCCGCCACCAGATAGGAAGAGCAAACGGGGTCGGCAGGCAGATTCCCGTAAATAAACGGAGCACAGCAGGTAAAGGCGCCGTCCGGGCGCTGTTCGTTGCGGATGTCGCGGATAACTTTAGGGAAAAGCCTTCCGATGTCAAAATTGTACGGGGTTTCCTCAAAGCGAACGGTTGCGTCGTTCATCCATGCCATCCGTTCGTCTCTCTGCGGGCAGTCGGTCAGAATGGAGTGAAGATTGGAACGCTCGGTTGCCACGCAGTTTTCATGGATACGTGTCACAAGCGCACTGCCGCAGGAAAAAGAGCTTTTTTTGTCAATATCCGTATAATACGCAACCGCAAAAATATCCTCTTTGTCCATTTCCGGGTATCCCGTAACCTCACAATAGCGGAATCCGTGATAGGTAAATTCCCCGGGCATGAAGCATTTCGCATCCCGTTCGTCCCCTGCGGCGGTGTACGTATCGATCTGCTCGGCATAGCGCAGCGGCAGATTGTAAAGTCCGCCGTCCTCGTCAAGCATTTCGCCGAACCGCAGGCAAATGGTACGTCCTGCCTCCATGTGTTTGGGAAGTTGCAGGCTTGCGGCGCCGGCAATATTCTGACCGAAATCCAGGATATAAACACCTGGCTTTACGGAAAATACCGATTTGACCGGATAACACTTCTGTACGGATATCGGCTCCAGTGTCATGGGGCGCAATTCTCCCCCCGGTCCCTGGCAGACCGCAACCGGTGCAAACCCGACCGGTTCGTGCCAGGTGTCGGCATCCCCTGCCCAATACGGGTCGTAAAGGCGCGCATCGTATTTGGCGCCGCCGAAAATGCTCAGCGAGGTATACGCACCCTTTTTACAGATCCAGCTCTCGTCGCTGACGACCCACACCTCACGCCCGTCCCGATAGCGGATCCGCAGCATGGCATTCAGCATATCGTCCCCGAAAAACTCAATCTTCCGCCCTATGAACAGGTTGCGGAACGTATCGGTTTCATTGTATCTCCAGCCGTCCGCCACCTCGACTCCCAATGTATTTTTCCCCTGGTGCAGCTCGGGAGCGACCGAAAGAACACGGTAATAGCAGGTTTTCGCATAATTGGAGGTTGCGGGATCCATCAGACTGTCCGTCAGTCCGAAACCGTTCAGATACGGCACATGATACCCGATTCCGCAGACATAAAGCAGCGCCTCATCTACTTTCCCGTCGACCGTAAAGTCCTTCCGGAAGCAGTAAGAAACCTCATGCACGGCATCCGGGGCTTTGATCCATTTTCCGCGCCAGTTTTCCACGGTGCCCAGGCGGAAAGACGCACAACCGAAAGGACTCGCCTCTCCCGACCGTCCTTTCACGGACACGCGCAGGTGCAAAAGATCCCCTTCCGGCAACGAATCTCCTGCGTAAAGAACCCCCTGTTCGTCCCTGTCGCACCAACCGGTATGCCAGAGCACCTTTCCCTGCGCATCGGAAACCTCGGCGCAAAAAGCGCACTGGCGGTCATCGGGTCTGTCGGAACAGACCGACCAGGAAAAATACGGCGTCCGGACATCCGTCAGGGACTCTTCCCGCATTTTTCCGCAATCCATATACAGTTGCTGAATTCTGATCATCGTTTTTTTCATCCTTTCCGGTTCAAAAAATGTGCATACAATCTGTCGGCCAACCTGCATTTTTTACGCGCCGCACGGGCGGAAAACGTTTTTTTAAGTATAACATCAAAGAAAAAGATTGTCAACAGAAAACAGAAAAAGAGTCAAAAATTCCTTCTTCTTCCGCCGGTCGGAAGGAAAGGAAAAAACCGAACCGTATAACGGAAACCATCCGGTCCGATACTGCTTTTGTACGTTTCGGCAATGCGTAAGAACACACAAACGACTCTCTGCCACAGTCGCTGTGCCGCACATACGCGTTGCCGAAAATATGCATCGGGAGTGAAACGGGCACGCACCGTTACACTCACACCAAAGGAGGTCGGACATGAATCTTTCCGATACTGCAAAACAACTGATCAAGGAGCTCGGCGGGCATGAGAACGTCATTGATGTCACGCACTGCATGACCCGTTTGCGGTTCCGACTGAAAAACGAAGACATCGTGGATGACGCAAAAGTCAAATCGCTGTCCGGCGTACTCGGCGTGAGCCGGAGCGGCGGACAGTACCAGGTCATCATCGGCAACGCGGTCGCAACCTATTACCGCGCGGTTACGGACGTGCTCGGCATTTCCGGACATACGGAAAACACGGCACCGGTCAGCGCCGGAAAGAAAAAGTGGACCGCCAAACGTTTTTTCGGCAACATCATTGACGCCATTTCCGGCAGTGTAGCCCCCATTCTGCCTGCCATCATCGGCTGCGGCATGATCAAACTGCTCCTGATTATCCTGGGGCTTCTGGGTGTGCCGGACACCAATATGACCTACCGCGTTCTGGAAATTGTCGGCGATGCCGCATTTTATTTTCTGCCCATTATGGTTGCCTATACCGCAGCCAAAAAATTCGGTTGCAATCCGGTCCTTGCTATGACGCTCACCGGGCTTCTGCTGCATCCGGATCTGATCGCGCTTTTCAGTGCGGATACACCGGTCACGTTCCTGCGTCTGCCGGTCACTGCCGCCACCTATTCCTCTTCCATCATTCCTCCGCTGCTGTGCACATGGGTTCTCTCCTATGTGGAAAAAGGAATCGACAAAATCACCCCCACATGGACAAAGACCATTTTCAAGCCCATGCTGGTTCTGCTGATCATGGCGCCGGTTTCGCTGGTTGCCCTGGCGCCGCTCGGGACCCTGATCGGTGCGTGGGTACAGGGACTGTTCGCATGGCTTCTGGGACTTTCCGGCTGGCTGACCATGGGCATCTTTGCCGCACTGCTCCCGCTGATCATCATGACCGGAATGCACTACGCTTTTGTGCCCGGTGCGCTTTCTGACATCGGCACGCTCGGTTACGATCCCTTCCTTTTACCCGCAATGCTGGCTTCCAACCTCGCGCAGGGTGCCGCCTGTCTGGCGGTCATGATCCGGACCAAAAACCGCGAACTGCGCTCGGTTGCCGGCGCCGCAGCCGTTTCCGCGCTGACGGCTGGAATTACCGAACCGGCGCTGTACGGCATTACCCTGCGGCTGAAAAAGCCCCTGGTCGCCGCCTGCATCGGATCCGGTATTGCCGGTATCTTCATCGGTGCGTTCGGCGTGCGCTCCTACGCATTCACTTCTCCTTCTCTGCTCGCCATTGTGCAGTTCATTGCTCCCGAGGGCGGCATGAATTTCACCTACGCCATCGCAGGCGCGGGTATTGCCATTGTCGCGACCTTTATCGCCACGCTGATTCTCGGATTTGAGGATGTCCCCAAAGAGGATGCCGCAGTCGGAGAAATGGTGGACGGCTTGCCAGACGGCGAAACCATTCACGCCCCCGTTGCCGGCGAGATCATCCCGCTTGCAGAGATTCCGGATGAAACCTTTGCCTCCGGCGTTCTCGGCATCGGCTTCGGCGTGCGTCCGAGCACGGGCGAGGTTTACGCGCCCTTCAACGGCACGGTTGAGAATGTCTTTGAAACCGGACATGCGATCGGGTTAAAATCGGAAAAAGGGACGGAGCTTCTCATCCATGTGGGAATCAACACCGTGACCATGCAGGGCGAAGGATTCTCCCCCTGCGTCAAAAACGGCGACAGGGTCCGGGAGGGCGACGTGCTTTTGCGGTTTGATACCGAGTCCATCCGCAGGCACGGTCTGGACCCGACCGTAGCGGTCATTGTTACCAACCGCGAGGACCGTGCCGCATACAGCGACGGCAAAATCATTATCAAGGAGGGCGTATCATGAAACACACCGTATTTCCGGCAGATTTTCTTTTCGGCGGCGCCACTGCCGCCAATCAGATGGAGGGCGCATACAATGAGGGCGGTAAAGGGCTTTCCATTCAGGATGTCATGCCGCACGGCATCATGGGGCCGACAACGCCGGTGCCGACCGAGGACAACCTGAAACTGGAAGGAATCGATTTTTATCACCGCTACCGGGAAGACATTGCCCTGTTTGCGGAAATGGGATTCCGTGTTTTCCGGATGTCGATCGCCTGGACCCGTATCTTTCCCAACGGAGACGAGGAAGAACCCAACGAGGAAGGATTGGCATTCTACGACAGAGTTTTCGACGAGCTGCGCGCACACGGAATCGAACCGCTCGTTACCCTCTCCCACTACGAAACCCCGCTCGGACTTGCGCGAAAATACAACGGCTGGGTCGGACGGGAGATGATCGGCTTTTTTGAAAAATTCGCAAGAACGGTTTTCACCCGTTACCGCGAGAAGGTAAAATACTGGCTGACATTCAATGAGATCAACGCCATTCTGCGTCAGCCATACCTGGCAGGCGGCATCTGCACCCCCGCGGATCAGCTCTCCAAAAGCGACCTCTATCGTGCGGTGCACCATGAGCTCATTGCAAGCGCACTGGCGGTGCGCCTGTGCCATGAGATCATTCCGGATGCCAAAATCGGCAACATGATCATCGCCGCACCGGTTTACCCCCTGACTCCCGCCCCGGAGGATGTGCTTGCGGCAATGAAGCTGGAACGGGAAACCTATCTGTTTTCGGACGTACAGGTGTTCGGCGCTTATCCCGCCTACACGACCAGACTTTTCCGGGAAAACGGCATTGAAATCGACGTATTGCCGGAAGATGCCGAAATTCTGCGCAACACGGTGGACTTTGTTTCCTTCAGCTATTATATGAGTATGTGCGCCAGCGCAACCGATCACACCGCCGGCATGGGGAATATCATGGGCGGCGTGCCGAACCCGACGCTCAGGGCGAGCGAATGGGGCTGGCAGATCGATCCGGACGGACTGCGGATTATCCTCAACCGCCTGCACGACCGCTACCGGATTCCGCTGTTTGTCGTGGAAAACGGACTGGGCGCGCGTGACACCCTGGTGCGCGGCGCAGACGGAACCCCGACCGTCGAGGACGATTACAGAATCGCCTATCTGACCAACCATCTGCGGGCAGTCGGCGAGGCAATCCGGGACGGCATTCCGGTCATGGGCTATACCATGTGGGGATGCATCGACCTTGTGTCCGCCTCCACCGCCCAGATGAGCAAGCGATACGGCTTCATTTACGTCGACCGCAACGACGACGGAAGCGGCACCATGGCGCGCTACCGCAAGAAATCCTTTGATTGGTACAGACAGGTCATCCGGACCAACGGAGAATGCCTGTTTCCGCAGGAAAAACCCACCGCCGCAAGATAAAAAGAGAAAAAAAGACGGACATGTTTCCCAATAAAGGGAGAGATGTCCGTCCTGATTTCAGAGCAGAATACAGATGAGTCCGTTGCTTCCCTCGTTGATAATGCGCTCCAATGTCTCGGAAAGCTTGGTCCGTGAAGCCTCCGGCATATGTTCCAGCTTTGTATGCAATCCTTCGTTGACCAGTTCATAGAGGGATTTGCCGAACATATCGGTCTCCCAGAGCTTGCCTGGATCCTCTTCAAACTCGTGCAGCAGATACTTGACAAGATCCTCCGATTGCTGTTCCGTCCCAACGATCGGGTTGATTTCGGTTTCGATGTTGG
>FR890552.1:3945-4465 GCA_000433415.1 Clostridium sp. CAG:448 | reverse complement strand
ACTTTTGCTTCATCTCTGCGAGCTACTGCAAAAGTCCGATCAGCGCCTCTTCCCCGTCCACCGAAAATCCGGTCAGTTCGCTGATGACCGTATAATAAAGACCGTCCTCAAGAGACAGATCAATGTCAACCTGACCGTTCCCGAGATTGATCTCCCGGATATTCGCCTGCTTGCAGTATTCGGTATCGCCCAGGGTCGAAAAGGCATTCCGGACGTCCCCGATCCGGTTGACCTGATCCGCGCATCCACGCAGTCCGCCGACCAATGCCGCACGGATCCGGTGATCCGGCGCCAGCGCATCCGTCCACTCCGGCAGATGCACCCGTATCTCTGTGACCGGAAATTCGTGCAGCACCAGTTCCAGAATGTGGCGGATATCCTCCGCATCCAGCTCCATGCAGGACACGAGCGCCACGGGAACCCCGTATTTGGCTTCCAGTTCATAGGCAAGTGCCACGGCATCCTCCGAGGTCGGACGGGCGGAATTCAGAATCATGGCAAACGGCTTTCCCAGCTCCTT
>FR890552.1:0-3898 GCA_000433415.1 Clostridium sp. CAG:448 | reverse complement strand
TACGCTCTTCCGCCTCCACATAGCTTGCACGCGGAATTTCTCCGATACTGCCGTCCGTCGTTACCAGCATGCCGATGGTTGCGTGTTCCCGGATGACCTTTTCCGTTCCCATTTCCGCCGCCTGCACAAACGGCATCGGTTCCGCCTGCCAGGGGGTACGCACCATGCGCGGCTGACCGTTTTCGATGGTTCCCAGCGCATCCGGCACGATATATCCCACACAATCGATCATCTTGACCCGGAGTGTTGCGCACCCGTCCACCGTAATTGCCACCGCTTCATCGGGAATAAACTTCGGTTCGGTGGTCATAACCGTCTTTCCCGCCGCCGACTGCGGCATTTCGTCCCGTGCACGGTCCCGCGAATACCCCTCGCCGATATTGGGGAGTACCAGCGATTCCATAAAACGCTTGATAAAGGTTGATTTTCCTGTCCGTACCGGTCCCACCACGCCGATATAAATATCGCCGCCCGTTCTGCCGGCAATGTCCGCATAAATTGAATGTTCAGGCATACTGTTACCTCCGCATAATGTGTTTCGATAAATTCTATGTACCCCTGTCCGCATTTATGACGCATCCGCACAATTCTTTGGAAAATCGGCTGCGTCACCGTGCACTGCCGACGGCGGCATTCCCTTCAGAACTTCCGTCAGAGTTTTTCATTAAGGCATTACCGCGTAATTCCGATGGTGCAATTGCGCAGTCGGATTTTTCGTCAGACAATACAAAAATTCGCAGGCTGTAGCAGCGCTACTGGCAAGGATTTTTGTGAAGTATGACGGAAAAGATGCAGGCAAGTATGCCTGCGCAAATTGCTGCGCGGTGATGCCTTAAAGCTTCCCCTCCAGATCCTCGCGCAAACGCAAAAGGATCTTTTTCTCCAGTCTGGAGATATAGGACTGCGAGATACCGAGCGCGTCTGCCGCTTCCTTCTGCGTATACTCCCGCTTTCCGCCCATGCCGTAACGCATCTCAATGATCTCCCGTTCCCGCTCGTCCAGCGCCGATACCGCGCGGCGGATCATCTCACGCTCTTCCCGCTGTTCCAGTTCGTAGGACACCCCGTTCTCCTCATCCCCCAGAATATCGGAAAGCAGCAACTCGTTTCCGTCCCAATCCACATGGAGCGGCTCGTCGATGGAAACCTCGCATTTGCCACTGTTTTTCCGGATGTACATCAGTATTTCGTTTTCGATGCACCGGGAGGCATAGGTTGCAAGCTTGATGTTTTTGTCGGCACAAAAGGTATTGACCGCCTTGATGAGCCCGCCCGTGCCGATGGAAATCAGGTCCTCAATGCCGGTGCCCGTATTCTCAAAACGCTTGGCAATATAGACCACCAGGCGCAGGTTGTGTTCGATCAGCGTATTTTTGGCGTTTTCGTCGTAACTCAGCCGGCTGATGCATCGGTTCTCCTCTTCACTGCTCAAGGGTGCCGGCAACAGCTCCGGACCGTTGATGTAGTAGATCCCCGCAGATGTCGGAAACAGGCGCGCAATGAGCCTGCGCACCCATCCGACGGAACACGGTTTGTTTTTCTTCATGGTTATTCCTCCATTCCGTTCTGAATTGATATTCCGGTCGGATTCCGAAAAGCGGCAACGATCGGATGCTATGTACTTACAGGAGCAATTCGGGTGAAATCAGTGCATGACAGCGGTCGGCGCCCGGCAGTTCCGTCAGGACAAAATAAGCCTGTACCGAATGCGAACGCCCCTTTTCATCGGTAACGGTCACCGTATCGGGACGGACCGCAATCAGCAGTTTTTTTCCGGTCGCACCGGTTGACGGCACCGGGCGCAGACGCGCGCCGAGATCTGCCGGCATCCTACCCGCAAGCAGCTCGTCACATCCGCGCCTGCCAAGCAACGCTTCCGCAACGCCCGGATCCATCACCACAACCGGCAATCCGCTGAGCGGCTCGCGCAACAGATTTCCGCTGTCCACAAAAGCATCCGTCGCCGCGCGTTTTCCCGCCAGCGTGACCTCAATCCGGCAATGTGTGCCGGCGGTACTGCGCCTGAAAAATCTGCCGCCGAGCAGGGTAATCAGCGCCGCGACTGCTGCCAGAAGGAAGAACCCGACCGTCCCCGCTCCGGTGCCGCCATCCTGTCCGCCTGCTGCATCCGCGCGGTTGAAAAGACTGTACAGCGCGCTCATGCACCCGCCGAGTGCAGCGGAAACCGCAAAATAGACTGCCGCACACAGAAGCAACCGCCAAGGGCGCAGCTTTTTCTGACAGAACACCGCACAGTTCATACAGACGCACACCGCAAGATCAAAGATCAGCGCCAGAGCGCCGGATGTACGGATCAGCAGTGCCGCAACCGCATATACCCCGCCGATTGCGGACGCAAAAACCGTTCGCCAGAGCGGCAGGCGGCGGTGCAACAGCTTTGCCGTCAGATAAAAACAGAGAAAATCCATGGAAAAATTCACGCAAAAAAGCAGGTCCCCGTAAACTTCCTGTTCCATACCCGTCCCCCTCTCCTTCCTGTCCATTATACGCGGAAGCGCCCGGGAAAAATGTCACTGTGCGAAGTCCTTTCAGGGAAGTTTTTGAAAAGATTTTGACGGTCATAGGGAAAACGGGATAAACCGGTAACAAAAAAGTCCGCCACGTTTCCGCAGCGGACGCTGATTCAATGTTCCGTTCAATTTTTTGATTCGATTTCCGGATGGTTTACAGTCCGAGCATACCGAAAAGCCGATACACGTCCCCTGCGCCCATAATCACGCAGAGATCCCCCGGACACAGCTCCTGCCGCAGGGTTTGGGCAATCTGATCCAGTGAGCCGCCGTAGGATGCCTTCTCCCCGATGTCCGACGCCAACTTCTGCGGCGTCACCCCGTAGGTGTTTGTCTCCCGTGCGGCGTAAATGTCGGTCAGTATCACACGGTCCGCGCTGTCAAATGCATGCAAAAAACGGTCATAGAGCTCCGCGGTTCTGGAATAGGTATGCGACTGAAAAACGCAGAACAGCCGCTGATATCCCAGTGCACGCGCCCCGTCCAGCGTTGTCCGGACCTCTGTGGGGTGATGTCCGTAATCATCGTACACGGCGGCACCGTTGCAGGTTCCCTTGTATTCCATCCGCCGCTTTGCCCCGCAGAATGCTGCAAGACCATTTGCGATCGCGTCTTTTTCGATTCCGCACAAAGCGGAAACCGCCACTGCGGCAAGCGCATTGTAAATGTTGTGTGTCCCGCAGACAGAGAGGCGTATCCGCACAAAAGGAGCGCCGCGGTACAAAACCGTAAACGAGGGGTGACCGTCCGTCACGGAAATATCGGTCGCACGCCAATCCGCCGCGGTATTCTGAACACCGAACGTGATTTTTTTGCCTCGGAACCCGTCTGCCTGCGACATTGCCGCGATCAGATTTTCGTCATCGGCATTGAAAACCGCATATCCGTTTTCCCCGACCAGGGATGCGTATGCGGCAAAGGAGTTCCGTATCTGTGCAAGACTTTTGAAATAATCGACATGCTCCATCTCCGCGTTGAGCAAAACCGCAACCGAAGGATTGAAATCCAGAAAGGAATCCTCATATTCGCATGCCTCAAAGATAAAATGCTCCCGTGCGCCGATCCGATAGGCGCCGCCCATGGACGCCATCTCCGCACCGGACAGAACGGTCGGATCCGCCCCCGCATCCATAAAAATCTGCGCACACATGGAGGTACAGGTGCTTTTCCCGTGCATGCCGGCAATGCCGATGCGATTCCGGTATCCGGTCATCAGATACCCCAGATAATCCGCACGGGAAATCAGAGGAATCCCACGTTCAAGCGCGCACAGGTACTCCGGATTGTCCGGTGAAATGGCAACGGTATACACGGCTGCGTCGCAGTCCGCCGCGTTTTCACGGCATTGCCGGTCGGTCACACGTACC
>FR890551.1:20812-24571 GCA_000433415.1 Clostridium sp. CAG:448 | reverse complement strand
GGTGTTGTCATGACTTTGTTTCGGTCTTTTCCGGTGTCTCTGCTGCTGTCGGCGCATCGTCATAAAGATGGCAGGCAACGCAGTGTCCACCGCCAAGATCGCGGAATTCAGGAGCCACCTCCCGGCAGATCTCCCGGCATTCGCTGCAGCGGGTATGGAACTTGCAGCCCTTTGGCGGATTGGCAGGAGACGGAATATCCCCCTGCAGAATCACGCGGTTGAGCTTGACATCCGGATCCGGGATCGGAACCGCAGAAAACAATGCCTTGGTATAGGGATGCAGCGGTTCGCGGAACAGATCTTCCTTCTGCCCGTACTCCACCATGTTGCCGAGATACATCACGCCGACTTCGTCCGAGATGTGCTCCACAACCGAGAGGTCGTGCGAAATGAAGATGTACGCCTGCCCGTTCTCGTCCTGCAGATCCTTAAGCAGGTTAATGACCTGTGCCTGAATCGACACGTCCAGCGCGGAAACAGGCTCATCGCAGATGACCAGCTTCGGCTTCAGCGCCAGAGCCTTGACGATGCAGATCCGCTGCCGCTGTCCGCCGGAGAATTCGTGCGGATACCGCCCGATGTGATGGGGGCGCAAACCGCATTTCTGCATCAGGTCGCGGATATAGTCGTCATATTCATCAGGCGGAACGATCTTGTGCAGCTTAACCGCCTCTCCGACGATTTCACCGACCGTCATACGCGGAGAAAGCGAGGAATACGGATCCTGGAAGATCATCTGGAACTGCGGGCGCATCCGACGCAGCGCTTCTCCCTTCAGACCTTCTATGTGCTTTCCGTCAAAAATGATCTCGCCGCCGTCCGGCTCATAAAGCCGCAGGATGGTTCTGCCGAGTGTGCTTTTGCCACAGCCGGACTCCCCTACGATGCCGATGGTTTTTCCCTGCTTGAGGCGGAACGAAACGCCGTCAACCGCCTTCAGGTAGACCGAGTTTTCCTCGCGGAACGCCTTTTTGACCGGGAAGTACTTCTTAAGATTCCGAACCTCCAGCAGGTACTCAGACTGTTCGCTCATGCTGTTTTTTTCTTTTTCTTCCATAGCGTTTCAAGGGAACAGACACGGTCGTTACTGCTCCTTTTTTTCCTCCTCCTGCCGGTATTCCATTGCGCGGTAGCAAGCCACAAAATGGGTTGGAGAGACCTGGATCATCGGCGGATATTCGCCGAGGCAGGCTTCGCAACGCCTGTCACAGCGGTTGCGGAAATAGCAATGATCGCGCATATTGATCGGGTTCGGAACATTGCCGGGGATGCTGTAAAGGCGGCCCCCCTTTTCCCCGCCCGCCGGCTTGCTCTTTTGCAGACCGACCGTGTACGGGTGAAGCGGATTTTTGAAAATCTCCTGCACCGTCCCCTTCTCAACCACGCGTCCCGAATACATGACCACAACGTAATCCGCCATTTCGGCAATCACACCGAGGTCGTGCGTAATCAGCAGAATGCTGCCGCTGATTTTACCCTTGACCTCGCGCAAAAGATCAAGGATCTGTGCCTGAATGGTCACGTCCAGCGCGGTTGTCGGCTCATCGGCAATGATCAGACGCGGATTGCAGCAAAGCGCCATCGCAATCATCACGCGCTGCCGCATACCGCCCGACAGCTGATGCGGGAAATAGGTGTATACCCGCTCCGGCATGGCAATGCCAACCATTTTCAGCATTTCAATGCTCCGGTCCTGCGCCATTTCCTTGGTTGCGCCCGGAACATGGAGCAGCGTCATTTCGTCCAACTGATTGCCGATGGTGAAAACCGGATTCAGGCTGGTCATCGGCTCCTGAAAGATCATGGCAATCTCTCTGCCGCGGATGGCTGCCATCTCGGATGTCGGGAGCTTTGCAATGTCCACGACCTCCTCATGCTCTTCATAAACCGGCTTCATGCGGGGCTTGCCGAACCGCCCCTTTACCGGGGAAAGAACGGGGTTGCCGTCCGCATCCAGAACCGGGTTGCCGTCCGCATCCTTTTCGGGGGCGAGCAGCGGCTCGGTGCCGATCTGCTTTCTTGCCATCGAGCGGAACCGGATACTCCCGCTCACAACCTGCCCCATCGGCTCCTGTACCAGCTGCATCAGAGACAGGCTAGTAACCGATTTGCCGCAGCCGGATTCGCCGACCACACCGACCGTTGACCCCTGCGGAATGTCAAACGACACGCCGTTGACCGCCTTGACCACACCGTTGTCGGTGTAGAAGAAGGTATGCAGGTCATCGAATTCGACAATGTTCGCCGGATCCCGCATTTCGGTGATGTAATCCGACGGCTTGTAAGCGGCACGCTTCTTTTTCAGCTCCCTGATCGCGCGGTGATTTTCCTTCGCAATATTGCGGGACTCCTTCGCGTCGATGTAAAGCCCTTTTGATTCTGTCTTTTTCTTCATGGCTTATCTCCTTGCTTTCGGGTCAACCGCGTCACGCAGTCCGTCGCCGACGAAGTTGAAGGCAAGCACGGCAAGCACGATGCAAATACCCGGGGATACCCACAGGTTCGGATACAGGCGCAGCGCCGTATTGTTCGCAGCAGCGTTAATCATGTTGCCCCATGTCGCATATTCCGCCGGCAGACCGATGCCCAGGTACCCCAGGGTAGCCTCGGTCAGAATGATGCCGCCAAGGCCCAGTGTCATGGAAACAATCAGCTGCGGCAGCACGTTCGGCACCAGATGCCGGAAAATTTTACGCGAGGTGGTCAGACCGCTTGCTTCCGCACTGAGCATAAAGTCCTGCTCACGCAGAGACAGGATCTGCCCTCTTACCAGGCGCGCGATGCCCGCCCAGCCGAACAGCGTCAGCATTGCCATCATGATATATAGCTTTGCAGGTCCCGAAATGTTCTTCGCCTCCAGTGCCACACCGACGATCATCATCATCGGCAGGGTTGGCACGCAGTTGAAAATATCCACCACGCGCATGACGACCTGGTCGACCCAGCCGCCGAAATAGCCGGCAAGTCCGCCCAGCAGGACGCCGAACAGCGTTTCGAGAATCACCACAACGAAGCCGACCGTCAGTGACACTCTGCCGCCGTACATCAGCCGGGAGAACACGTCAAAGCCCTTGTCGTCTGTTCCCAGAAAGTGGGTGGCAGACGGCTGGAGATAGTTAGTCGGGTAGGAGTAAATGACAATGTAAACGGAATCGCCACCGTACGTCGGATCCGAGACCTCGGTGCTGTATTCCTCTGTCACCGCATGGCTTTCGTCCGATTCCTTTTCTCCCCACACGAACGGCAGGAACTTGAAGATCGGGCCGAGGAAGGAAAAAGCAAACAGCACCAGAAGAATGATCAATCCTGTCATCGAAAGCTTGGAGCGGAAAAAGCGTTTGAGCACCATGCCCGTAGGGCTGATGGTGCGCCCGGAGATCTCTTCCTCCTCGCGGGCTTCCTCTTCAAATTCCGCTTCCAGGCGGGCTTTCTTTTCTTCTTCCATGATTTTGGTTTCGGAAAGGTCAAAGACTTCATCCGTCGGAAGTCCGTCGTTCAGATTTTGCGTCTCATTCTCGTGTTTCATCGGCGAACCTCCTTATCTTCCAAGCTTGACACGCGGGTCAACGATCGCATACATCAGGTCACTCAGCAGAGTGCCGATCACCGTCAGAACTGCAATAAATACATTGTAGCCCATGATAAACGGTACGTCCGCAACGATCAGCGCGTCATATGCCAGCTTCCCGATACCGGGAATGCTGAACACCGTTTCGGTAATCATGGCACCGCCGAAGAGGCTTGCCGGGGAGGCTGACA
>FR890551.1:19607-20784 GCA_000433415.1 Clostridium sp. CAG:448 | reverse complement strand
AGCGGAATCATGGTGTTGCGGAACGCGTGCTTGTTGATGACCTTTTTCTCCGGCAGTCCTTTTGCACGGGCAGTGCGGACATAGTCGGCATTCAGCGCTTCCAGGGTGTTGGTACGGGTATACCGCATCAGCGAACCGATGGAAAGCACCACCAGTACAAACATCGGCAGCACCATGTGCCACAGAGTGTCGCCCAGCCGCCGGATCCAGCTTGCATCCATCGGCAGCGACGACGATGCGATGCCGCCAACCTCAAACCAGCCGAGCTGAACCGCAAACAGCCGGATGACCAGCGCCGCGAGGAAGAAGGTCGGAAGACTGATTCCGATCATAGAGGTCACCGTCACGCCGTAGTCGATCACGCCGTACTGGTGCGTTGCCGCCTTGATACCGAGCGGGATCGCAATGGCAAACTGCAGGATCGTTGCCACAAATGCGATGGCAAAGGAAATGCCCATGTTCTGGAAGATAACGTCCTTGACCGGCTTTTTGTACTTGAAGGACATTCCGAAATCGCCCTGCAGCATATTGAAGAGCCAGCCGAGGTAGCCCTTCAGAATTGCGCCGACCTTATCCCAGAAGCCGGCAACCCGGTAAACGGTATCAGATGCAACCGCCGTTCCGTTCTCTGCCGTCAGCACAATCTGACGGATCCCGTTCGCATCGGTCTCCCCCAGCGTCCAAGTGCCGGATTCCTTTTCGGTAAAGACTTCGTCCAGCGCGATGTAGGAATCGTCCTTCCCGTCCTCACTGCTTTCGGTTCCGTCCACTCTGGCACCCTTCTCGGTCACCGTACCGATCCGGTAGATGTACCGATAAGCGCCGGTTGCGGAGTCGGTCTGCCGGGAAAGCTCGATCCGGTTGGAGCCGCGGTCATATTTTCCGATATACCAATTCAGATAGAACGCAGTCAGAGACGCATCGTTTTCCGCTTTCTGCCGCTCAAACTCCGTGCGCTCCGCGTCCGTCAGATCGGTGCGGGCAAGCTGTGCCGACACACGGGCATCCTCCTTCAGGAGCAGCTCCAGGTCCACATCCCGCTTTTCGCTTTTTGCATTCTTCGTGAAGGTCGTTCCGCTGAACTGACTGCCCTCGCCCGCCTTGATGGAAAGATACGCATCCGGCATCGACAGGCCGTACAGATCCTTGATCCGGTCAACATCCTCCTGCCGCATCG
>FR890551.1:8399-19487 GCA_000433415.1 Clostridium sp. CAG:448 | reverse complement strand
CGACAGCAACAGTCGCTTGACGATATATTTCACCATATCCATAAGTCTGTTTTGTCTCCTATTCCGGAACACAGACGGCAGAGCGCTCTGCCGTCTGTCATTCCTTCCGCCCGAGGGCGGTTGCTGGGGCGATCCACACCCCCGCGAGCCTGCCGGAGGTTCCGGCGGCATGACCGGGGTGTGGATCCCCTGAAGTGGGGGTCGCGATCAGTTGTAGGACAGTTCCCAGATACGGGAGATCAATCCGTTATAGGGCGACCGGTCTTTTTCGGGGGTCATGGTCGACTCGTCCAGAATCTTCTTGTTGTAAGCCGACATATCCTTTCTCTGGTAGGTCGGCATTTCAACCGCCAGCTCCATGATCTTGTCCAGCGCTTCCTTGTAAATCGCTTTCCGTGTTTCCTGATTGGTCGTCGAACGGCCCGCATCGATCAGTTCACTCAGTTCCTGAATGAGCGCGTACTCATCGGAATACGCCTCGGAGTTCTTTCCTGCTTTGATCTGCTTGTAGCCCCAGTTGCTGGTCGAGCTTGCCTGCGAATCCATATGGTAAATCTGATACATATCCGGGTCGATGGTCGAGGACCATGCAGCTGCCCAGATGGCAAGCTTGCCGGAGGAGAGGTCGGACAGTGCGGTCTGCGAGGTCACAACCTTGACCTCCATCCCTGCGCTGTTGAGGATTTCTGCCGCCTTGAGGAACATCGCATACGCCGGGTGATCGGTCGAGCCGCCGGCAATGGTCATACGGTAGTTCTGCCCGCCCAGGCGGTCCACGCCGAAGCCGTCGATGGTCTTCTGATAGATGCCGTCGGAGCCCTTTTCGTAGCCGTCTGCCTCGAGAATACGCTTGATTTCTTCACCGGTGCTGTCGTACTTGTAATACGGCGAGGTTGCATCCGTCGGATAAGCCCACGAGGTGGTGGACATCGGACGGTAAATCAGCTCGCACAGACCGCCCTTGTAGTAGTTCTCCGCAATCAGCACGGTGTTCATCGCCATCATGATGGCCTGACGGACCGACTTGCTCGGAATGAAGCGCGGGTTGACTCCGACATAACCGTAACCGGAGGTTTTGATCTCCACGTGTCCCAGACCTGCCACTTCAACCGCCGCAATGTTCTCCTGCGTTGCACTCGGATCACCGAAGTCGATATCGCCGTTTGCCAGCGCGTTGATGATCTGATCGGAATCGACCACCTTATAACGCATATACTTGATCTTGGCGTTGGAAATGCCGGAGCCGAGGGTGTAGAAATAGGGGTTTCTTTCGTAGTAAACGAAGTTGTTGTTAAAGAAGTTGTCGCTTGTCACCTTGCCGGAGCCGGACGCATTGGATGCCATGTAGGGGCCGGCACCGACCGGAAGACCAACCTTCTCGGGCGCGTTGATGACCTCGTTCATGAAGGTGATATTACCGAATTCCAGACCGAAGTTCTCCACGCCGTCAAACGCAGCAATGTAGTCCTTGCCGTTCCAGTTCGTGGTGGAGTAGTAATGCATCGGAGAAACGGTGAAGGAGAAGTTGTAGATCGCCTTGGGGTCAACGTCATGAATCTTGATGGAGAGCACGTCGTGTCCGTCATCGTAGGTCTTGCCGTTAAACTCGGTCACGTTGGATCTGGTGGTGATACCGCTGATGTTCGGAACCAGCCTCTCACTGCTGGAGAAGTAGTTGCTCTTTGCCTCAGCAGTAAAGAGATCGAGAATCGTGCTCGAAGTGCCCCATGCGCGCAGAACGGTTTCGAACTGGCTGGCAAAAGTATCGGTCAGCACGGTGCCCGGGAAATACGATTCATAGACCGACTCGATGCAGTAGGTCTTGATCGCGTCCTCCTGCGACATTTCCGGGTGCTCATCAATGTACGGCTTGATTTCATCATCCCAGACCTGCTTTGCAGCGGCAGGATCCAACTGCGGATTGCCGTCCTTATCCTTAACCAGTTTGCCGGATGCATCCTTCAGAAGCAGTTCGCTGCGTCCGCCGTCGTTGTAAAGGAAGATCTGCCAGATCTCGGTGAACTGCCAATCCTTGTAGGATTCCTTGTCAATCGCGTTGTAGTCGGTCTCCAGCTCCTTGCGGAAGGTATTGGCAACGGTTTTGTAGTCAACCAGTGCAGCCGCTTCATCAAATCCGGCGGGCATGGAGGGCTTGTCCTCCTGCTTCACACCCTTCCCCTTGAGCTTTACATAGTCAATCAGGTTCTGAATGCGGATGTTCGCCTCGCCGACAAACGTATCGTCAAAGGAAGAGGACGAACCGTCGGAAATGTCGCCCAGTCTCTGCTGACGGCAATTCTGCAAGCCGACGATATCGGTCGAATAGATGGTTGCCGAACCGGTATAAGCCGGATCGAGGTAGACATAGAGGTTGAAGAGCACGTCCTTGATGGTCAGCGGCTTCCCGTCCGAGAACAGGATGCCGTTCTTGATCAGAAACTCGTAGGTCGTGTAGTTCTTGCCGTTTTCGGAGGATTCCTTCACGGTGTAATCCAGCGTAACGGTCGGCTCATTCTCGCCGCAGACGATATTGCCCTTGGGGTCGGTGCTGAGCATTCCGATCTGGGTGTTGCCGATGATGGCAGAGTCATATGCAGAGGTTGAGAAGAAGGGGTTGAACACACCGTCCGGAGTCTGAATGCTCATCGAGAACGGACGTGTTTCGGTGTTGTAGGTCGGGGTTTTGGAACCGTCATCCGGACCGGTGGTCTCGGTCGAATCCCCGTTCTTGCTGCAACCGACTGCACTCAAAAGAACACATCCTGCCATCAGCGCAGAAAGAAACGCGGAAACCATGCGTTTTTTCATCTTCATTTTCTTTTCTCCTGTTTTTTATCATTCACTTTTTTTATCATTCACTCGTTTGCATTTACGAGGGAGATATTGAACGTGCAGTCGGTCATGTCCGACTCCGCAGCGCCGTTCTTCACCGCAAGGCTGTAAACAGTGGAGGCGGGAACCTTGGAAAAGTCATAGGTCAGCGTTCCGGTCACGCAGACACGCTCAAACCGCGCACCTGCCTTGATCTCATCTGCCAGCGGAGCAACCTGATAGCTGCCTGCAAGGCTTGCCGAGAAGCGAACGGTCAGATTCTCAACGGTCAGATCACGGATCTGCGCGTTCGCGCCGAGCGTGGTAAACAGACCGAATCCGCCGGTTGCGGTTTTACTGCCTTCCTTGGTCAGCGTCAGACCGGTCAGCTTGTGTCCGTTTCCTTCAATGGTTCCGTTATAGGCGGTCGTTACCCAGGTTTTGCCGGTAAAATCGATATCCGCCGTTACATAGATGTTCTTGTTTCCGGAAATTCCGCGCTTGAAGGCATCGGCAGAATCGGCGATCGACCAGGTCCCCTCCAGGAACTCCACATAAGCAGTGGTGTCTTCTTCCGCGAAGGTAAAGGGCCACTGGAAGCGGGAGGTCTTAGCCGCATCGGTATAGTACCCGACCAGCGTGTAACCGTCCTTTTTCGGCGCCAGAACCGAGATCAGCTCATTCTGTCTGCTGCCGGGCGTGCCGGTCAGCGTTTTGACCACTTCCCCCGTCGCAATGTCCACGAAGGACAGCGTCGACTGCCGGATCAGGTTGGCATACAGCACGGTATCCGCCGTCACGGTGTCCGATTCGAAGTTCCACTTCCGGTCCAGAAGCACGCGTCCGGTTTCCGCATCCTTTTCCGGCGTTCCGTCCGGAGCGCACTTGGCGGTATACCAGCCCTCGATGTAGTAATTGGAGACCGGGCGAAGCTTGAAATCATCGTTGAAGCCGGGCTGAATGCCGACAAGTCCGCCGGATTTCACGCCCAGGTACTGGTCGGGGCAGCTGACATCCAGCGTTCCGACATTGTAATTGAAGGTCACAAGAAAGTCATAGGGCTTCCCGGCCTTCTTCTCCCCGCACGAGGGGAGAAGAAGAAGGGTTGCAAGGAACAGAATGCCGCAAAGCAGAGGAAAAAAGGTTCTTCTTTTCACGAAAGTCATCTTCCTTTCTTTTTTTGGGTCAGGGTCGTAACACCCAGGGACATCACAGCCATGCAAAGCATCACTGCCATATTGCCCGTCGACAGAGCTGAGGAACACCCGCGTTTTCCGGGCTTCTGTTCGTTCGTCTGCGGAGTCGTCCATGTGACAGCCTCGCTGTAGGCACTGTCCGCATATGCCGTACCGTCGCCGATTGCCTGCACGGTCAGGGTCTGGCCGTCGGCAAGCTGAAGCTCGGTTGCCGTTGTGGTCATCTCCTCGCCGCCGTTGATGCGGTAACGGTAGCCCGTTGCATTCGGAACTGCCTGCCAGGAAGCCATGCCGCTGTCCGAAACCGTAACGCTCGGGGTCGTCAGCACCTCGGGGTTCTTCGTTTCGCTGCCTTCTACGTTGACCTTGACGATGATCGTATAGGTTTTTCCGCGGTCGGTATAGGAAAGCGTTACCGATTCGTCTCCGGCGTGGAGAACGGTCTTATCCAGCGTGTAGTTGTCAGCCGTCAGAATCACTTCGGATTCATCGGCATAGATTGCCTTGAGCACCATGCCGGCGGGATCAAAGCTCTCGCCCGCCTGGTAACGGATCTTATCCGGGACGGCGGCAAGCACCAGCCGGTCAATCACAACAGGAGAGCCGAGGCGCTCCTTTGCGTCACGGATGGCTTTTTCATACCGGACCAGGCTTTCGTACCGATCGGTGCAAAGTGCCAGCTGATCGCTCAGCGTCACCCGATTGTAGGCGCGTCTTGCCGCCAGAACCTCTGCCGAAATGGCATCCAGATCCGCAAGGCTTGCAGCATTGCCGATGCTCTCCAGCGGAGTCTTCAGAATCCGGTCGATGGCATCAAACGCCGCGTGGGTCGTATCATCCGGCAGAATCTGCTCGGTTTTCTGAATGTCACCGAAGAAGGAAGTCCAGATCACGGTGTCGTAGCCGGTCCCGTTTTTCGGGATAACCAGGTGCAGCCCGAAGTCAACCGATTCAAAGAACTGCGGATCGAACAGATCCTTATAAACCCGCTTTGCAACGAAGTCGGCAAAGTTTGCATAGTAGAGCGTGGAGCCGAGCGCGTTGCCGGAGGAGCTGTCCCCGAAGATGGCAGACAGAATCTGCTCCGAGAAGGACTGATTCGGATCAACATAATCGGCAAGCAGCACAGGCGCTTCCACACTGTTGAAGGTGTAGTTGACCACCTTGGATTTGTAGAACGCATACGCACCGATCCGCTTCAGCGTATACGGGAACTCAATCGTCGTCAGGGCAGTCTCGCTCTTGTACTGATCCGGGCACTCGAATGCGCTGGTTCCGATCATCACGGTACCGTCCGCAACGCGGTAGCTTGCGGAGCCCCGAGCAAGCGGATACTGCAGCAGAGTCATGCTGTTTTCGGTCCTGACATAGAGAACACCGTCGATCGAACGGTAATTCCCGTCCGATGCCACCTTGATTTCCGTCAGTGTTGCAATGCCCGCGAAGGCACCGTCGCCGTAGCAGGGCAGCTTACGGGATTTTTCTTCCTCCACTCTGCCCTTTTCGTCAAAGACCGTCCATTTGTAGTCGTAGTAAACGTCCGCAAAGCTTGCTGGAAGTGTGACATCGGTCAGTTTGGTGCCCGCAAATGCATAGCTTCCCAGAATGCGGAGCTTGCCGAACGTCACGGATGTCAGCGGAACGCTGTAGAACGCGCGTTCGCCAACGGTCTCGGCTTCGGTCAGGTTCGCCGTTGCCAGCTTTGTTGCAAGGAACGCATAGTTGCCAACGGTTTTTACCCGGCTCAGGTCGGCTTCAACCAGCGACTGGCACTGTGCAAACGCATAGCTGCCGATTCCGGTAACGCCGGAGAGATTGATCCGCGAAATACCGGTGTTCGCAAACGCAAACATTCCGATCTGCTGCACGCTGTCCGGAAGCGTGACATCGGTCAGGGTCATGGTCGTGCTGCCGTCATAGAAAGCGTAAGCGCCGATCTGTGTCGTTCCCTCGCCGAAGGTCACTGCCGTCAGCTTGGCGGAGCCGGCAAACGCCTTCTCGCCCATGTAGGTCACCGCTCCGACGGTTGCCGTGCGGAGCACCGGCATTCCGGAGAATGCCATATAGCCGATCTCGGACAACGCCGGGAAACGGATCTCCGTCAGCCTTGCACCTTCAAAGGCGCGGATGCCGACCGAGGTTACCTTCGGCGCATCGATCGTTGCGACAGCCGCTGCGTTGAACGCATAAGAGCCAACCGTCCGGACCTCCGGAAGCGAAATGTCCGTCAGACCCAGGCAGGACGCAAACGCGTAGCTGCCGACCGAGGTCAGGCTGTCCGTTCCGGTGACGGACGTCAGCTTGGTGCAGCCGGAGAAAATTCCGTCCGGCAGTTCGGTCAGACCGGTCAGCTTCACCTCCGTGATGCCGGAGCCTGCAAACGCATAAGCACCGACCGAGGTATAGCCGGTCAGATCCCACGCTCCGATGTCGCTGATGCCGGCGAAAACGCCGGAGGCAAGCGATTTGACGGTTGCGGGAATGGTTGCCTGTGTGATCCCGGTCTTTCCGTAGGGAACCGAAATCAGCTCGGTCTGATCCTTGTTCAGGAGGAGCCCGTCCACGACGCTGTAGTGCGTGTTTCCGGAGTCAACCTCAAAAGCGGTGAAACGGTAGCAGGTACCGAACGGAGATTCGGAGAGCCCTTCCAGAACGGTGCCCTCAGAGAGGATCACCTTCTGCAGTCTGCTCGGGAAGGCATTCTTGCCGATAGAATAGGTTCCGTTCGGCAGACGGATGCTTGTAATGGCAGTGCCCAGGAGGGCGCGCTCACCGATTCCGCGGAAGTTCTCGGAGGTAAAGGTGATGGATGCCAGCTTCCGGCAGCCGTTGAAGATCGAGCCCGGCAGGATGTCTCCCTTGAAATCAAACGAGGTCAGGCCGGTGCAGCCGGAAAACATCCCCTCGCTGAACACGGTGTTTTCTGTCGTTACAACGGTCGTCAGCGCCGTACACTTTTCAAAGGCATTCTTGCCCGCATAGCGCAGATTTTCCAGATTGATCGAGGTCAGGGACGTGCAGCCCGAGAACGCACTGTCATGAATCGCGGTCATCCGCTTTTCGTTGATGATCGTAGTCATCGACACGCAATTTGCAAACGCCTCTCTGCCGATGGTAATGGTACCCGCAAAAAGTTCGGACACCTTGCCGTTCCGGTCTGCAAACGGTGCAAACTCAATGGATTTCAGCTTTTTACAGTTGCGGAACGCGTAATTTCCAACCGTTGTGCACTGGCTGCCGATGACAATCTCCTCCAGGTTGTCACAACCTTCAAAGGAGCCTGCCGGAATCTCGGTCAGCGTTTTCGGCAAAACGATCCGCTTCACGGTCTTGTTGTTCTTGAAGCAATCCTCATCCAGATAGGAGATATTGAGATTGTCGGGAACCACGCAATTCTCTCCGCCGTAGTAGTTGTACAGCGTGTAATTCGTCACACGGAATTCGCTGTTCACGGTTACCCGGACCGACTTCTTCAGGCGCGCATACCCCACCGCTTCCACGGTAATGTACGCCGAGCCCTTTGCAAGCGAGGTCACGTTGCCGTTTTCATCCACCCGGACGACCGACTCATTCGACGACGACCATTTCAGCGGAATGTCTGACCGATACCAGGGTGTAAAGCCAGCCCGCATGGCAACGGTCATGTTCGGATTCAGCGTAATTGCGCCGGTACTGTCGATGCTGACGGCGCGGTATTCCGCATTCAGTGCCGGCTCCAGAACGATTTTCTCCGGATCCTGCAATGTTTTTTCGTTGCCGCGGATTTTCAGTGTGACCTCGGCATAGATCATCGGTGTCGAGTCACTGTCGCCGTTGTCATAGACCAGCTGCATGACCACATCCTTGCCTGCGCAGCCCGCCTTGGCAAAGATTTCCTCGTTCCTGGTCATGATGTCGTCGGCACTGCCGCTCTTGATCTTCCACGTCAGATTGTGCGCCACGCCGCTGGCAGCATCCGCTTCCAGGGTGGGCTTGTACAGCTGGTTGGGAGCCAGCGTCAGTTCGTAGATGTTATAGGGAGTCTTGGCTTCGTCGGTGTTGTTGCCGACCTTTCCGGTCTTTACCAGGAACTCATCCGGCGTCAGCGAAATGCTGCCCGCATCGCCGAGACCCTTGTCGGAGGAGACCAGATAGGTGGTCTGGTTCATTGCGTAGTCTTCAACCGCCAGATACAGCTTTCCGGTTTTGACATAGTCGTCATAAATATCGGTAATTTCAAAGCTGACCGTCGACTGCTTGCCCTGTTCGCCGTAAACCGGGATCGGATACTGTGTCAGCAGCGTCAGCGACCGGGTTCCGTCCGCTTCCTCCCGGATATAACAAGGCATCACGTCCTGCACATACTGGTTGTCGTAAACATCGACATCCATGTAAATGCGGTATTTGGTCTGCTTGTTTTCCGTGTAGGATTCGTACCGGATCCGGTAATCGTTGACCTGCGGAGCTTCGTAGTCCACGGTGAACTGGAAGTCGAAGCTGTTGCGGTCCGGATTTTCGCCGCCCTCGTAGTCAAGCTCGCCCTTGAGGGAAACCAGATAGGTGCCGTTGTTCACCAGGTTCCACTCTGCCGGGCTGATTTCCAGCATCACCGCCGCCGGACGAGCCGAGCCGCCCGCCGCATAGGACTTGCTGACATTCTCCTGCACCTTGGAGAAAATGACATCGCCTGTGACCGCATCGGTCACCTCAACGTGCATATAAGCCGCGCCGCGCAGCAGTCCCGCATAGACCATATACACTTCGTAAATGGTGTGCTGCCCCTCGGCATCGAATCTGGAAACCGCGATCTTTTCCTTTTCCGGATAGATCTTGACGTCGCTCTCCTCCATCGTGTAGATGTAGGAACCCATCGGCAGGATATACTTGTTGCCGTAGTAACGCCCGATCACGCGGGTGCTTACCGCACTGGCAACCAGCTTGTCCTCAGCCGGAACCGAGGTGTCCTTCTGGCTTTCTGCCAGTTCGTATTCGCTGTAGTCGAACAGCGGCGCATCCACCCAGCTTCCGTAGAATGCCAGGTACGGAACGCCGAGCGTGATCTTGGTTTCGCCCTCTGCCTTCAGAGAAACAAAGCCTTCCACGTACATCCCGTTCTGGAAACTGTCATCGAGATACTTTTTCGCAGTGTCGTTCAGGGTAATGCGGACCTTGACATCCACGCTCCCGTTCGCAGGAACCGTGAGCGAGCCGTTCAGCTCCGCCCCGTTTACCGTATACACCACGGTGCTGTTGCTGTTCAGCATATACGCCTTCTCCGCAACGGTCTTTCCGTCCGATGCCAGCGTTTCGGTCATGACATAGGTCGTGGGCTGATAGGTTGTTGCTTTGTCGGTGATGTTCCAGACAGTGAAGGTAAATTCATAAACACCGGTGCGCTGCTTGTCGTCAAACAGCTCCACCTTGGTCTTGTCCATCACGTTGCCGTTCTGATCGCGAACGGTGATATATCCTTCGGATTCAATGGCATCCTTGATGCCGGCAAGACCCGCGCCCTGCTTTCTCGGAGAATACGGATTGCCCTCCTCGTTCAGCGCGATGGTGGCAGTGCTCATCAGCACCTGATTGATCCGTGCAGTCAGCTCCGTTCCGGAGAGCGTCCCCTTGGTCTTGAGATGCTGGCGGAGCAGCGCAATCGCACCCGCCATATTCGGCGCCGCCATACTGGTTCCGCTGTAGATGTCATAGCCGCCCGCAACTGCAGACGTGATTTCGCCGCCGTGTGCGGTGATCTCCGGGCGCAGGTGCAGGTCCGGTGTCGGTCCCCAGCTGGAGAAATCCGACATGAACGGTCCCGCCTTCAGGGTTGCGCCGATGGTGACATAGCCGGTGCCCTTGGTGGCGTTTTCCAGCAGCACCTTGCCGGCATCCATCTGGATGGAGCAGGTCGGAACCGGATTCTCCACCTCACCCAGCGACATGGAAATCGTACCGGAGAGGTTGTTGTAGATGATAACGGCATCCGCACCGTTATCCATTGCATTCTGCACCTTTTCCGCAAAGGTGATGTCACCGCGCTGCACCAGCGCAATCACGCCGTCATAGCCGGTCTTGTCCCGCAACTCACGTTTGACTGCAGTGGTATAGTTGCCGGGTCTGCCGACGCCGTTGACAACAACGTACTTGAAATTCAGGGTTTCGGTTTTCGGTTTTTTCGCAAGCTGATACAACTGCTCCACGAAGTCAAATTTATTGCCGTTGGCATCACTGGACTCGGTGATGAACGCCACCTGACTGGTGTCGCCGTTGGCAAAGATGTAGCTTGCCTTCTGCCCGTTGATGGAGGCAACCGACAGCGCCGCCCCAGCCGACGGCCCCCAATAAGGGGAAGGAGGAGAACCGACGGTTCCGCTGTCCGGGTTGCTGGAAAGGTTGGTACCGTTTCCGCCGCCGAAGCCGGAGCTGTAGTCATTACTTGCCGCAACAACCAGATTGATGCCGGCAGCGCGGACCTTTTCGTAAACACTGTTGGTAAAGGTGTCGCTCTTGGTATCCGAGAAGCCTGCGCTCGAACCAAGGCTCATGTTGATGATATCAACGCCCAGCTCCACGCAGTCACTGATCGCCGCAAGAATATCGATCGAGTTCGCGCCGCCCAGCCCCTCGTTGTCCAGGCTGTCGGTAAAGACCTTTCCGATCACAAGCTGTGCTTCGGGTGCAACACCGAGGAAGGTTTCGCCGGTTGCTACCACATAGTTGCTCTTGCCTGCCACGATACCCGCAACGTGCGTGCCGTGCGAGCTGTACTGCGGAAAGACATCTGCGTCGTCATCCGCGTAGTCATAGGCAAACGGAACCTTCGTGTTGTAGAACACATCGTCAACCGATGCTTTTGCATAGAAACCGCTTCCTGCCGCCGCCATCCGCTGTGCGACATAATTCTTGTCCCACGCCGGATTCTTCAGCGTCATCTGAAACGCTTCGTGCGTATAGTCCAGACCGGTATCCAGAATGGCGACAACCATTCCTTCACCCTTGTAGTTGATTCCGGTTGCGTTGTAAATACCGGTTGTATAAACATTCGCATTATTGGTGACAGCCACCTTCGGAACCGCATAGCTCTCAGAGAAGTAGACTCCCCTGA
>FR890551.1:6226-8324 GCA_000433415.1 Clostridium sp. CAG:448 | reverse complement strand
TTATTCAGCGTGGAATAAGAGTATTTATAGGTATATTTCAGTCCGGTTCCTTCCAGCTTTTTCAGAAAGGACTTCTGCTTTTCTGCAATTTCCTCCCGGTATTTCAAGCCGGTTGAAGATGCGCAGAACGCCTGAAAGCTGTCATATCCGGTGCTTTTCTGATAGAGATCGTAAAGATTATCGCCTTCCAACTCGACAATGACCCAGCGCTCTCCCGAATAATTATACCGTTGATATTCCTGAACGGCTGCCGAAAGATACTGCTTCCGGAGCTGGTCCAGGTCGAGATTTCCAACCTGTGTCAGTCCCCGGTTTCCGGGAATGACGCCGTTGTCAGCAAGAATGTTCGCAATGGTTCCGCCGACAATCCCGACCAGCAGGAGCAGGGACAGGAATGCGGATATCCATATACGATAACTGCGTTTTTTCATCGCTTTCCTCCGATATCAAGAATCAGAATCTGGCGTTCTGCGCCCCGCAGAAACCGCCTTTTTTCGCATTTTTACGCTAACATCTTATTATACAGCAGATGCGCTTCAACTGCAATTCAACAAACAAAATGAACTTTTTCAGTCAAATCATCTTCTTTTTGTTTGATTTCAATATATTGTTACAAAGTAAGATATTTTTTGTTATATTTTAACGTTTTATCGGAAAATTTTCTTGCATTTTTCTGCTTCCGCCAGGGGTGGAAGCAGCGGCGGCAAGCCCCGGGAGCGTCCTGCAAAGGGCCTCCCAAAGGCTTCCCGCGGACTGTCGGATTCCGCTCAGGCTTCGTCCTGCAAAGCCTCGCAGACGGTTCTGTAGTAGTCCATCATTTCCGCAAAATAGGTGTCAAAGATCGCTTTGTCGCTTGCCGACAGCAGCGCATAACAGTCGTCGCCTTCCGTGTAGAAGAGGTTCCATGCCTCCAGCAAGAGCTCCTTGGCGGTTTTCACGGTTCCGTCTGTCATCGTAAAGGTCTTATCCGGATCCGACTCATAGGTGTAATGGTAAACCTCCACCAGCATCAGCGTATAAGCAAGACCCGGAACCGGCGATTTTTCGCCGTAGGTGTTGGTCAGGTAGGTCACGATTCCGCCATAGTAGAGCTGCAGGGAATCCAGACCGTAGAGCAGGTATTTTTCGTCTCCGCTGAGCTGACGGAAATCAGCCATCATCTTCTTCAGGCTTTCCACGCTGAGTTCGAAATCCTTATCCAGTCCGTCCGGAACCTGATACATCTGCGAAGCGCTTCTCCAGAAGTAATCCGCATATTCGCGCAGGAAGGCACGCAGATCCACCGTGTTTTCATTGTCGTACACATCCTCGCCCACATTGAGCATCAGCAGGTAAAGCTGATAGTAGCCGCGTGCATCGTAGTAAGCGCGGTAAAGCGGTGCACCGTCGTCGCCATAAGGCTGCATCCGGAAGGCGAGCTGGATCTCCTCGCTCCCGTTAGTCAGAATGTCCTCCACATAGTAGCGTACCCGTTCATAGGATGCGATATATGCCAGATAAAGATCAACCGACGTGCCGGTCAGCTTAGCCAGATCCTCAATGAAGAAATTCGCAAGCTGTACACGGGAGAGCTCGTTGGAAAGCTTTTCAAACGTCGCTTCAAAGCTGCCCAGATCGACGGCCTTGTAAACATAGGTCTGTTTGCCGTCCGCGTCGGTCGTCAGCTCAAACCGGCTGAATTTTTCGTTGCAGTCCGTATAGAGGAAGGAAAGATTTGCATCAAACACGGTTTTCGTGTCTCCGGTTACCAATGCATAAGCTTCCTGTGCCTTCGCCATGTAGCTGCCGAAGTTCGTCCAGTCCCCGTTCGCATAGCATTCCAGCGCGATCATCAGATCGGTAAAGGTGTTGTATGCCGGGTTGTTTTCATTGTCCTTCGACAGATCCACACCGAGCAGCTCCAGATAGTAGGCGTAGATATACGTTGCAAACTCCGAGAACAGCGCGCCGTCGTTCGGGTAAAGCGCCATGGTCGGCATCCGGTTCTCGCTGTAGAGGTAGTTGATGGCACCAAGCAGATTGTACTGCTGGTTCGGCTCCAGCCCGACAAACGCACGGAACATCGCGGAAACGCCCGTTCCGAAGTCTGCGGAGTTCA
>FR890551.1:4896-6178 GCA_000433415.1 Clostridium sp. CAG:448 | reverse complement strand
CGCTTCCCAGATGTCAAGATACTGCTCCAGAACGTTCACACAGGCGGAATCCAGTCCGGAGGAGCTGAGCAGATCGTAGTACCCGCAATCGCCCCACTGCAGCGTCAGAGCCCACTTTGCAATCTTCCGGTTGTAAAGCTCATTGTACATCGGATCATTCAGATCGGTCAGCGCGTTGCTTTCCCGCACAAGCTGCCGGTAGGCATTGAAGAAGTAGGTGCTTTCCATCAGAGCGGGATAGCCGTTTTCCATACCGCTGTACTGCGATTTGTTATCCGCCATGGTTTCGCGCCACACCTCAGCCAGCACGACAATGTGGTAGATATCCTGCAACTTTCCGGGCAGGAACAGCTCCGTCAGCTTGTCAATCTTTCCGCTTGCGGTTTCGGACACCGTTTTGTCCGCAGCCTGATATTCCCGGAAGAAGTACCGGTACAGGATCTCAAAGAAATCCTTCTGATCTCTCCAGTTGTTGACGATCTCGAATACGCCGATCTCCTCCGCGTCGCTCAGGCTGATTTCCAGAATCTTGCCATACGCGGTTTCAATCGCATCCTTGTAGGAATCCAGCGAATCTGCCGTCCAGTTTGCCGGCACATTGAGAATATCGGGCAGGGAAATCATTTTGTCCAGCACGTTCGCGACCTTGTTCGTGAAGTATCCGGAATCATAGATGATGGTCAGCAGATGACCGATCCCCAGCTCCACCTTCACGCCGTCCTCTTCCGCGCCGTCATAGATCACCGTTTCGCCGCACTTTTCCGTCAGCTTGGCGTTCTTCAGAATCGACCCGTAGGAAAGGATCAGCTTCGTGTCATCGTCACTTGCCGCACGGAGCTTCTCCAGCCCTGCCTTTGCATCAGCCAGCTTCACGCAGGTGTAAGTGATCTCACCCAGGTCCATCTGGAATACATTTTCATACGCACGGTTGATTGCCGCGGTCCACTGATTGTAGCCGTAAATAACCGCCAGCCGCGCGGTTGCATCCAGCTCGTTCTGGCTGATCAGCGCCGCATCCTTATCGGTCAGGTTGTAATAGCGCTCCAGCGTTGCCATGGCATCCTTGCCCATTTCGTCGGTCGCGCCTGCAGGGAGATACATTCCGCTCTCGGGGCGCTCATAATGCGACCAGTCCAGCGTCTGGAACACCTTGGCGGAGTCGCGGATCCGCGAAACATTGCTGTAATTCACCGTCACATCAAAGCTTGCCATCTCACGTCCGCCAAAGAACACGCGGATCGTTTCGGTGACCGACTGCTTGTCTGCGGTTGCAGCCGCAGGA
>FR890551.1:3853-4869 GCA_000433415.1 Clostridium sp. CAG:448 | reverse complement strand
CCTCCAGCGTCAGGTCATTGTTGTTGATGTTCCGGACCGTTTTTCCGTCCGCATTCTTCAGCGTCAGGGAAATACCGGTCATATCCAGTTCGGTCTCATGGCTGCCGTATTCGAGTTTGCGGGGCTTTTTGAACGTGACCCCCGGTGTGACCACCGAAACGGTGATGCTGCCGCTGTAATCGACACCGCCGTCCCGGCAGGTGACGTTCAGCTCGAGTGCATCATTCGGTGTTTCGGAGGAAAAGCCAGAAACCGTTACGTTTGCGTCATCGCCCGACACCGAAATATAGGTTCCGTCATCCTTGGTAACGCGGAGCCGGAGACCGACCGCGTCGATCGATTCACCGACAAAATACACATAGGATTCAGATGCCTGAATCCGCGGCACAACGGTGACAGTCAGCTCCACAGTCTTTTTCTTGTAGGTTACAGTCAGCTTCTGTTCCCCAAGCTGATCCTTGTTGTAACCGCTCACCTCAACGCCTTCAGCGTTCAGAGCAACGGTTTTTCCGTCTGCCGAAAGGGTTCCGGCAGAAAGATCCAGTTCGTTTCCTTTTACGAACACAAGCTGCGGATTCTTTTCGATCTTCAGCTCCTTGATCCCGCAGGAGGTACCAAGCAGGGTCACCAGGAGCATCAGAAAGACCAGCGCAAGCGCAGAAAACTGTTTCCTCATCGATTCATATCCTTTCTCACCAATCGGGAATCTGTTCCCGGATATAAACTGCCGGCAGACCGGTCAGCTTTCAGTATCGTATCGTGCAAACAGGGTACTGCCCTCCGGAGCCTTTGAAAGGGTCTCCGCTGAGTATTCCACAGCACCGTTCTCGGTCGTGCTCCATCCGGCAAAACGGAATCCCGCCCGCAGCGGATCGGACAACCGGTTACTGTCATTGAGATTGCGCACCCGCTCGGAGGTCCAGACCAGCGAGAGAACCGTCCCGTTCTCCGCCGTGACACCAAAGACCGCCGGACGGTAAGCGGAATTCCACCGTTCGTCAAAGCCGCCCGGTGTT
>FR890551.1:3563-3844 GCA_000433415.1 Clostridium sp. CAG:448 | reverse complement strand
CGTCCGGTGTTCCCCCTGCCCCCAGGAACAGCGTCAGATTCGGGCAGCCGTAAAACGCGTGTGCCCCAACAGACTCAACCGTTGCGGGAATCACCAGCGAGCTCAGACCGACACAGCCGCGGAAGCTCTGCTTTCCGATGCCCCGCAGACTGTCCGGCAGGATCAACTGACGGATTCCGACACATCCCAGAAATGCGGAATCTCCCACGCGAACCGTGCCGCCGAGTTCCAGCGACGCAATCGCGATGCAGCGGTAGAACGCGTAGGACCCGATTTCGGTA
>FR890551.1:0-3492 GCA_000433415.1 Clostridium sp. CAG:448 | reverse complement strand
CTTGCTCCCGATGGTCTGCAGACTCTCGCCGAAGTTCACCGCACGAAGACCGGTGCATTTGTAGAAGGCCTTGTCGCCCAGCGAGCGCACACCGGAGCCGATCGTCACCTGCCGCAGCGTCACAATACCGGAAAACGCACGTTCTCCTACGGTTGCAACCCCGTTGCCAAGGATCAGAATGTCCATTCCGCCGTCCTTCTGCTCTGCCGTTGCACGGTCTGTATAGGTGTAGGTGCAGCCGTAAAAGGCAAAGGGACCGATTTCTCTGACACCGGCGGGAATAACCAGCCGGTTTTCTTCGCCCTCATCGGTTTCCGACACCAGGCGGCATTTGTAGAAGGCACTTTTTCCGATTCTGATCAGTGTAACCGGCAGTTCCGGCAGTGCCAGTTCATCGCAATGATAGAAGGTGTAATCCTGAATTTCCGTCAGCTCCGTCGGAAGCACAACGCTTTCCAGCGCCTTGCAGCCGGAGAACGCGCTGACCCCGATCGCCCGGACGCTGTCGGGGATCACAACTGCGGTAATTCCTTTGCATTCATAGAACGCAGCGTCCGCAATGCCGACCGTGCCGTCCTTGACGGAAACCGTTCCGTATGAGCCGTTGTTCTTGCAGTCAACCAGCCAGTTGCCCGCGTAGGCCTCCCGCTCGGCATTGTTGTAAATTGCCGTATTGCGGAACGCACGCATTCCGATCTGCTTCACGCTTCCCGGAATTTCCGCGGCGGCAAGCGAAGTGCAGTTGCTGAACGCATACTTGCCGATTTCCGTCAGGCTGCTTCTGCCAAGCCCGCCGCTAATCCGGTCATATTCCCCAAGGTAAACACCCGTGAGTGCCGCACAGCCGTTGAACGCATCCTGCCCGAGCCGTACAACGCCGCTCCCGAGGATGACACCGGTCAGCTTTTTGCAATCCGCAAACGCGGATGCACCGATGTATTTCACACTATTCGGCAGGGTCAGAACATCATCAAAGGTTTCACAGCCTGCCAGTGCGAAATCCGCAATGCCGACCGTTCCGTCCGCAACCGTTTTTCCCTGCATGGTCTTGCTCACACAGCCCAGGAGCCAGTTGCCGACATATACCACATCCGCGCCCGCTCCGGTAAAGAGCGGGGTACCGGCAAATGCCGATTTCCCGATCCGCTCCAGCGCCATGCTCAGATGCGGGAGCTGCCCGAGTGCCGCGCAGTCCGCAAATGCAGAATCGCCGATCTCCTTCACGCTGTCCCCCATTGCAACCGAGGTCAGCGCCGAGCAGTCTGCAAAGGCATAGCTGCCGATCGTGCGGACATTTTCACCGACCGTCATATCGGTCAGAGCGGTGCACTGCCGGAAGACATCGGTCCCCAGCGTGGGAAACCCGGTTCCGAGCGTTGCACGTTTCAGCGACGTACACCGTGCAAAGGCACCGTCTCCCAGGGATACCACGCTGTTCGGAACCGTTACACTCTCCAGGGACTCACAGCCGTCGAACGCATTGTCTCCGATTGCCGTCAGCGTTTCGCCGAAGCTGACCGACGGCAGCTTGCGGCAATACTGGAACGCCTGCTCGCCGATCTCCCGGACACCTGCGGGAATCACCGCAGGCGTTGTCAGCACCCGGCAGCTCTGAAATGCCATTTTTCCGATGGTTTTCAGATTGACGGGCAGGTTGACACTGTTGAGATAGGAGCAGTTTGCAAACGCCTGTTCCCCGATTGAAACAATGTTCTCGCCCAGCGCAACTCCGGTCACGGCACTCTTATTGTAGAAAGCACGGTCTGCAATTCCCGTAACCGGAAGCCCGCGATAGGTATCCGGCACGGTCACCTCACCCGTTGCCGAGCCGAGTCCCGTCACCTCAAACGCCGTTCCCCGGCTGTTCAGCGCAAACACCAGCCCGGTTTCATGCTCCCGGACAAAGTTCAGCGTCTGTGACCATCCGGAGTCCTTCTTTTCCCCGTCGCTTCCGGCAACCGCCCGCACGCGCAGGCTGTAGGAGCCTTCCTCCAGACGTTCCAGGGAATAGCTGTTCTTTCCGGAATCCTTTTCCACCGTTGTTCCGTTTCCGGTAATCTCAACGGTATAGTATGCCGCCCCGCCGACCGCCTTCCACGAAAGGGTCAGCGTAATCGGATCGATCTGCACTCTGCCTGGCGTGGAAAGCGTGTTTCCGCCACACCCGCCAAGCAGAAATGCAAGACCGGCTGCAAGACAGATCAGGATCCACCGAATCTGTTTTTTCATTCTGTTCTCCTTCATTTCGGTCTTTTCCGTTTCAGTCATTTGCCGTTACCGATCCTCGGCTCTTTTTCTTCGGCAAACTGCTTCATGCTTTTGCGGTCGCGAAGAATCTCATGCGGCCACTTGAACTTGAACTTCCGCACCGCAACATCGATCAGGACGCACAGAATCGCAAGAATCAGGAACACCATGCGGGGATCCGTGGTCTTGGGGTAGGTCTTTGCAAAGGTTGCGTAGGTTTCAACGGCATCGGTGATCATCTCTCCCCCGCCGTTCGCAGTCAGCTCCGCCAGCAGCTCGGAGCCTTCGTCCGCATCCCGGAACATCCGGTATTCCTCCGAATATGAGAAGGACCTGTACTCCGTCCGCTCGGCAAGTGTTTCGCCGTTTGCATTCATTTTGGTGACGGTAATGCGGTAGATGCCGCCGCAGGTAATGGAGAAATCAAAGCCGACCTGGTCGCCCAGCTCCGTAACCGGCACATTGCCGCCGTAAAAGCGGGACGCCGCATCGGACAGCGGCTTGACCGTAACCGTTGCGCGCTCACCTTCCCCGAGTGTCGTAAAGACATTCAGCCGCGTGGAGTAGTTTTCCTCCAGCATCCGCAGGATCAGCTCCAGCCGGTCCGGCTCCAGAGAATCGGAAGGAGACAGGCTGTCCGCGATGTTCTCTATGATCATCTGCCCGACCGGATCCTTTACGAAATCCGCCGACCATGCACCGCCGAGATCGGACAGAAAGCTGCCGACCCGACCGGTGCCGAAATCCCATTCGGCATAGATCGGAACAAACTGATACATCAGCGGCACCTTTGCACCGTCCTTGATTTTCGTTCCGTAGTATCCGGTCAGAGAAGGAATGGTCATGGTCGTGTCAATCCCGTTCAGTGCCGTGGACTGATCCCGCACCTTCGGCGTGAAGGTGATTCCTTCTTCAAACTCCTTCAGCGTCACCTCTGCCATGTCACTCTTCGCATACGCCTGCACCCGGTTCATCTCTCCGGACGGAATGTCGTAGAAGTGCCCGTGACCGTATTCCTCAGCCGCTTTTTTCAGTTCCTCCCGGTTTCCGCTGGTCATGTCCAGCGCAAAGATCGACATCGTCGTGCCGTTCTGCCGGTAGTTGTCCTGAATGTATTTGCCGTATGCGTTCTTATCGTTATCGCTCTGCTTGTCCAGGTGATCGGAGGGATTACCGTCGGTCACCAGAACGATATGCCGCCGCTCCACCGGAATCGGCGCAACGGCTCTGCCGGCAAGCTCGATC
>FR890550.1:1650-2807 GCA_000433415.1 Clostridium sp. CAG:448 | reverse complement strand
GGGCATACTGTTCCCGGGTTCTGCTCTGCGGGGCGAAAACGGCGTCCGCAGGGTCATCCGCCGTGGAAAAATGGGAAAACAGACCGTCGACGGCGAGGGAGGGGTATGACCCGAGGTGCAGAATATCCGCCGTGGTCTGTTCGGCTTCCGCCTCGTTGTGCGCGGGAAAGCCGATCCGGTTCATGCCGGTGTCCAGGGCAACGTGGCAGTGCACGCATACGCCTGCCTGCGCGGCATTCTCCGAAAGCAGGCGCGCGTAATCCGCCGACAGCAGTGCCTGCGTCAGCCCGTATGCGGCGAGTGCGGCGGCTTCGGTCGGCAGGGTATAGCCCAGAATGAGCACCAGCGCCCGGTCGGGGATGCCGTTTTTCCGCGCATAGGCGGTTGAGGGGTTGGTCGGTACAGGTTTCGCGCACCTGTACCGCCTCTTCAATGCAGGAAACCGCAAAGGCATCGCAGCCTTCCCCAAGGAGGCTTTGTACGCACGCCGGAGCGCCGTGCCCGTAAGCGTCCGCTTTGACCACCGCAACGGTGCGCACCGCAGGTGCGCTTGCGCGGACCGTTTCCCGCAAAAGAGAGAAGTTATGCGCCAGCGCATCCGTATGAATCAGCGCATAGGTTTTGTGTGCCGGGAAGTCCGGTAATCCCCCGTATAACCGGTATGACATGCTGCAATCACCTCCGTTTTCAGATCGTTCCCTATTATATCACAGCGCTTTCCAAAATACAAGAGGGAACGACACAAAAATACACCGCCGTTCGCTATGTGCGAAGGGCGGTGACGGCGGCTTTATACGCTTCGTAAGTGCAGAGCAGCCGCAGGGCGGCAAGCAGGGCGTTGGCGGTCATCCCTGCGGGGAGACCGAAGGATGCGGCAAGCGCATCGCGCATCGCGCGGCTGTTCTCGCCCCCCGAGAGACCGTCCTCGTAGAAGTCCTGCTTGGAGAGCGGATTTTCCTTTTCCCGGTCGAGCGCACTGCCGTCCGCGTAGGGGGCAAAGAGAGCGCGCAGGGTATCGGGATCCATGCCCTCCACGCCGAGGAAGCCGGCGGCGGAGGGGGCTGTTTTGCGCCGCTCCTTGCCCTTGATCTGCGGGGTATAGAGCTGAATCAGGCGCTCACGCGGCAGAACGCCGCACAGATGGGCGCGGATCAGCT
>FR890550.1:0-1626 GCA_000433415.1 Clostridium sp. CAG:448 | reverse complement strand
CCGTCGCTGTCGGTCAGCAGAATCAGCTTGCTTTTTTCGGCAAGACGGCGCAGCAGTGCCACGGTTTCGGTTTTGTTGAAGACGGAGAATCCTCCGACCGGGATGATCTGCGCGTCAATGACGGAAGAAAGGGTAATCCGGTCGTATTTTCCCTCCACGATGACGGGATAGGGGATGTGTAGTTTTTCACGTTCCATGGCGGCACCTCAGCGTACAAGCAGAAAATAGAGCAGAACCGCCGCACCGAGCAGAATCCGGTAGATACCAAAGGGGACGAAGGTATGGCGTTTGACGAAATCCGTCAGGAACCGGATGACAAGGAGGGAAACCAGGAAGGAAACCAGGCATCCCACAGCCAGCAGCAGCCACGCCTCCTCCGGCACCTGTGTGCCGGTTTCCGATATATAGCGGAAAAAGCCGAGCGCCTTGATGCCGCTTGCGCCCGCCATGACCGGAATTGCAAGGAAGAAGGAATACTCCGCCGCGACCGGGCGGGAAAGCCCGATCAGCATGGAACCCAGAATGGTGGACCCGGAACGCGAGGTGCCGGGGATGATGGAGAGCGCCTGGAACAGTCCCACCGAAAACGCCTGTGAGAGCGACAGCTCCCGCAGATCGGTGACTACGGGCGTTCTGTTTTGGTTGACGCGTTCAATGACCAGAAAAGCAATGCCGTAGACGATCAGCGCAATCGCAACCGTCCATGCGTTGAACAGCCACCCGTCAATGTCTTTTCCCGTGATCTTTTCTAAGATTTTGTCGCCCAGCGTGCCGATAATCCCCGCGGGAATACATCCGATCAGAACTTTCCCCCACAGGCTCCATACCTCCCGGCGTTCTCGGGCGGTTCTGTGCCCCGCAAAGGGGAAAAGGCGCTGCCAGAAGAGCACCACCACCGCCAGGATTGCGCCCAACTGAATCACGACGCCGAACATTTCCCAGTATGCCGCAACAAACGCGCGGTCCTCCGAAAAGGCGAAGGGAAGCCACTCCTGCAGCAGGATCAGATGACCGGTGGAGCTGATCGGCAGCCATTCCGTAATACCTTCCACAATGCCGTACAATAGGGCTTTGAGTAATTCAATCACAAGCATATCTTTCCGCCTTTCTCCCTGCCGTCCGTTTTATGATCCGGCGCGGTCCCGGGGCAGATCCTTGGCGCGCACTTCCAGCCCGCGACCGGTGGCTGCGCGCAGAATGTCCCCCTCCTTGACCGGGAAGGGAACACGGCACCAGTAGATCATGGAGGGGTGCGGCGCCGACGCAAGCTTCTGCCCGTCCGGCGCATACAGTTCCGCCGCGGTAAAACGCTTGCCGATTTTTCCGGGGGTGATCAGTTCCGCATCCTCTCCCGCACACAGCTTGTTGCGCTGTACAAAGCGGTAAAGCCGCCCGTCCGCGTTTTCTTCTTCAATGCCCGCATCGCGCAATACCGCCGCTTCCGCTTCATCATACGCGGTGGCGGTGGCAAAATATGCCTTTTCACGCAGATAACCGCAGGTGCTGACCAGCTGCGGATTGTCCATGGGGCGGTCAAAGTAAAAGCCGGTGCCGTATTCACGGTGTGAAACGCTTTCCAGCTCGTCCAGCCATGCGGGGTCGAACCGGTAGTGTGCGGGATCGGCA
>FR890549.1:7765-9536 GCA_000433415.1 Clostridium sp. CAG:448 | reverse complement strand
GTAAACGCTCGGATATGGGCAAAGAAGACAGCGCGGTGCTGGAATATGCCAAAAAGTACAGTGAGGCAGTTGTTTCCCGCTTTGCCGATCATCCTGCAGTCTGGGGATGGGAAATCGGGAACGAATACAATCTGAATGCCGACCTTTGTGACCCCGAATACAAGCAGTTTTTATGGGATATGAATTATCCGGGCACCGAGCGGACCGACGTGGACGGATATGATTATTACACCTCAACCGAACTTGCATATTTCTACGCGGAAATCGGCAAGGTCATCCGCAAATACGACAATTACCGCATGATTACCACCGGAAACGGAGAGATGCGCCCGTATGCTTACGCACTTTTCAGCGCGGCAAAAAAAGCAAACGACAAGCATTTGTGGACCATGAAGTGGGACATCGACAAGCTGACCAAATTCAATACGATCAATGCGATTTATACGCCCGACCCGTTGGATACCATGTGTTTCCACCTCCAGCACGGCACGGGCGGCAGCCAGAACCCCGCTTATGAATTGGAATTTGAGCGGTTCTATCGGACGGTTTCCAGTCTTGAATACTTCAAAGCCTATGCGGATGCCGCCAAAGCGCAAAGCAAAGCATTGTTCTTCGGAGAATTCGGCGACATGCGGGACATGGAGGGCGCGCCGGACGCTATCGATAAGTTCCGTGAGGTTGCAGGATGGATTACGGAAGCGGGAATTCAGCTTGCTGCCTCCTGGCAGTTCCAGGATTATACCGAAGAAGGAATCAACGGACAAAAGCTGGACGCGCTGTCCGACTTCAATGTAGAGCTTCGTAAAAACGGCAAACAGGAGCTGTCTGCCGCATGGGCGGAACATACGGTCATCCATGAAGACACCACCGACTCCTCCGCTTCTTCCGCAGAAACGACCGTCCCGACAACAGCGGACGCCGAAACAACCACCGGAACGGCAAGCGCTTCCGGCTGCGGCAGTGCCACGGTCGGTTCCGCCGTCATCACGGGTGCAGTCGGTACCGCGGCGGTGCTGATTGCAAAGAAAAAGAAAAAAGCGGATCAATAATCCGAAAAGAACGCCTCCTGCGGTGGAACAGCCGAACCACCGCAGGAGGTTTTTTATGTAAAATCGCGATTTAAGGCATCACCGCGCAATCCACGTAGCGCAAATTGCACCATCGGAATTACGCGGTAATGCCTTAACAAATCGTCCTTTCCCGTTTGCATCCGAAAACAAAACCGGCACGCCGAAAAAGCAGTACCGGTTTGTTGTTATTTTCATTTTCGCCTTGGAACTTTTTTGTCAGAAAGAATATGTCCCGCTTTGCAATACGATCGGATCGGATTCGCCGATTTTTGTGAATTCACACACACTGCCGGCAGGAACAGTCAGTGTGTAACGGTACTCCCCGTTATCGGATCGCTGATAGGAAACGGCAATCTGTCCAAAGGGAGATTCGTAGGACGCCTGCAATGCGGTTATCCGTTCCAGGCGGCACGGTGCAATACGGAACCGGGCAAATCCGGGCGTGTTGGGAGAAATCCCCGCAAGCTCGGTATAAAATGCATAGGCAAACCCGGTATGCATGGGATGGTTGTAGGATGCGACTCCATGGGTACGGTCCATATCGATTCCCTGCATATCAGGCGCTTCCCAGACCGATGTGGCGCCGTCCTCCATCATGGTGCCGAAGCTCGGGTGACGCAAACCGAACAAAAACTCCATTGCTTCATCGCCATATCCTTCCCTGCAAAGCAGCGGAACCAGGTACTTATTGGCATAAATAC
>FR890549.1:813-7695 GCA_000433415.1 Clostridium sp. CAG:448 | reverse complement strand
CGCACGCAGTAACAACTGCCGCTCCCCGTCCGGATACAGCCCCAGCGTCAGCGCAACGCCGTCGGATCCCCAGTATCCGTAACTGTGTGCGTCCTTGTCGTAGTAATGGGAAATGATCGATTCTTTGATTTTTTCCGCCATGTCGGCGTAATAGGCAGCCTTCTTTTGCTGGTCGGGCAGTTCTGACGCCAGTCGGCACATCACCGTGCAGATTTCGTAAAACATCATGGAGGAGGAATGCGCAACCGGCATCCGGCGTGTGTGTCCGTTGCCGCCGGCGGGATCCCAGTCGCCAAGTCCATCGGTCCGCAACCAATTCTCGGAGGCAAGGCGTTCGTGCTCCACCCAGCCTTCCATCAGATCCCAGTTGTCGCGTATGACCTGTGTATTGCCGTAATAACGATAAAGTCTCTCCGGAATCAGGACCTGTGCGCATCCCCACAAGGGTGTCGCTTCACCGCACCCGCGTTTTCCCGGCGCAATCATGGTCCATGTTCCGTACACTTCGGTCTGCGTGCGCAAATCGGACAGATATTGCAGATAAGCGGTCTGCATGTCGTAATTCATAATGCCGAAGTCGCAAACGATCTGCGCATCTCCCAGCCAGCCGCATTTTTCGCGTGCGGGACAGTCTTCCGGCAATCCGTGGTAGTTGGACCGGAACGTGCGCAAAGCAAGTGCCTGGAACCGATCGAGCGGCGCATAGTCGCAGGAAAAATGTCCCGCTTGCCGCAAATCGGTCGACAACGCATATCCGAGCGCAAAGGTCAGTTCGGGATCCTGACCGTATTTCCGCAAATCATGATACCCAGTCAGCTCCATATAGCGGAATCCGTGGTAGGTAAAGCGGGGGTGCCAAACCTCGCCCGCTTCATCCCCACGGGCAATATAGATATCCTGCTGGATACACTGCGTTGCAAAGGAACCGATGGAACGGAAATCAAGCTGACCGCGGTCATTGATGGTTTCCGCAAACCGCAAAACATACTGGGCACCGCGCGGCGAATGCGGAATATGGATTTCCACCATGCCCGCGAAGTTTTCTCCGAAATCAAACAACCATGCGCCGTCATTGACCCCGGACATATTGCGGATGGAGACTGTCGGAACCTTCCGGATGATCCGTACCGGCGGCATATGGCAGCCCTTCAATGCCCCTTTGGGCACTGTATCCGCTTCACATGCGCACCATCCTGCATCACTGCCGTCCGCATCGGAAAAATCCGGTGTCTCCAGCCGACAGTCATAGGTCTCGCCCGCATACAGATTGTTGGAGGTAATCGGGCTGTACTTATACTTCCAGCTTTCGTCGGTCACAACGGTCTGCTGCGTACCGTTCGCAAACAGAATTTCAAGACGCGCGATCAGACAAACCGGACCGTACCGAAATCCCTCCACAGACCAGACACGGCTCTGCGCGTAAAATCCCTCTCCCAGCAGTGCGGTCAGCGCATTCTGCGTTTTCAGCATTGACGTCACATCAAAACAGCGGTAAAGAACCTCCCGCTCATAGTTGGTCTGCGGCGGATCTATGTAGGCATCTCCGATCCGCTGACCGTTGAGATAATACTCCCCGCAGCCGAGACCGCTGACATACAGCGTCGCCTTTTTGACATCCGGAGCATCCAAGGTAAACTTTTTGCGCAGGTAAGGTGCCCAACCGACTATATCCTCCGCGGCCCGGATCCACTTTGCCGGCGCCCATTCGTCCGCACCGATTCCTGTTGAAAACGGCATCGAAACGACTGCACATTCTTCCTTTTCATCCCATACCGTGACCGTTACGATATAATCCGTGCGTGATGAAAGGTGGAGATCAGGCATGCAAACCTCAGCGGTCTGTGCACCGGTCACCCGTCCGGTATCCGCGAAAACGCCATCTGCATGATCTATGCGAATGCGGTAGGCACTCTGCCGGATTCCCTGCCGATCGCTCTCCAGTTTCCATCCGAACACCGGACAGTCAACCTCGGTGGTACACGGTAATACTTCGTGATTAATGGTCAATCCTACGATTTTCAACATATTGTTTCCTCCTGCATTTCTTATTCATTTGAACTGTCAGAAACTGCAATCATCTTAGCATATTCCCCAACGTTTGTCAAGTAATCCGCGCAAAAAGAAAACGGCATCCGCAAATCGTACGGATGCCGTTTTCCCTGTAGGAAAAGGATTTTATCTGATCTGTTCCTTGACCTTGGATGCCTTACCGACCTTGCCACGCAGGTAGTACAGCTTTGCGCGTCTTACCTTACCGACACGGGTGATTTCGACCTTGACAACATTCGGGGAATGCAACGGGAAAGTTTTCTCCACGCCGCAACCGTAGGCAATGTGTCTGACCGTAAAGGTCTCGGAAATGCCGCCACCGTGCTTTGCGATGACTGTGCCGTTGAAGATCTGAATTCTCTCCTTCGCACCTTCCTTGATTCTGTTGTGTACGCGAACATCATCGCCTACGTGAATCTGGGGAACATCATTTCCCTTTTTCAGTTGCTCGTCTGTAAAAGCCTTAATAAGATCCATGACTCTTACTCCTTCCATCAGAATACCGGATGTTCATGCGAGCATGCAGCGGACCACCCGAAAATATGCGTGATACACACACGGCTGATATTATATCATACACCGTTCACTTTTGCAAGAGTTTTTTGAAAAAAATCTGAAATTATTGCTCGTTTTTTTGTCCGTCGAGCTGCATGGACATCTGTCCCATCTGCTCTACCTCACGGCGATGCTTTTCAACGATATTGTTGATACGCTTCACCGGATTCAGAAGCTCACTGATCGTTGCGTCGTGATTCAGCGTATCGATGATATAAGAAACGTACTTTGACATATCTACGTTGACAAACCACTCACGCTCGTTCAGTCCGGGACGGTGATAGACAAGGTTTGTACTGAACACTTTTGAGAAAATGCCGTCGGCATATGCCTTGTCGAATTTCTCCAATCCCTCTGTAAACAGACCGAAGGTTGCAAACGCGAAAATCCGCTTTGCACCGCGTTCCTTGATCTGGCTCGCAACATCCAGAAGAGACTCTCCCGACGAGATCATGTCATCCACGATGACAACATCCTTGCCAGAGAGATCCTGTCCCAGGTATTCATGCGCTTCAATCGGATTCTTTCCGTTGATCACAACGGAATAGTTGCGGCGCTTATAGAACATACCGATATCAAGTCCCAGCACGGAAGAGTAATACATGCACCGCGCCATTGCGCCCTCGTCAGGCGAGATCATCATCATGTTGTCCTTATCGATCATCACATCGGGAACATTCTTGATCAGTGCTTTAATCATCTGATAGGTGGGACGCACATTGTCGAATCCGGAAAGCGGAATGGCATTGGAAATCCGGGAATCGTGCGCGTCAAAGGTAATGATATTGGCAACGCCAATGTTGACCAGCTCCTGGAGCATCATTGCGCAGTCAAGAGATTCTCTGGAAGAACGTTTGTGCTGACGCCCTTCGTAAAGCATCGGCATAATCACGGTAATCCGCCTTGCTTTTCCGCCAACAGCGGCAATCACGCGCTTCAGATCAGCGTAATGATCATCCGGGCTCATCGGAACTTTCATCCCGTACATGTTATAGGTGACGCTGTAATTAAACACATCGCAAAGAATGTAGACGTCCTGTCCGCGCATGGACTGATGAATCAGCGCTTTTGCTTCTCCGGTCCCGAAGCGGGGGCAATCAACGGATACAAGATACGTATCCTCGTCGTCATGTCTGCGCCATTCCTTGAGATAATAGTCAACCTTCTGTGCGAATTCCTCGCAACCCTTCATGCCGATTACACTCAACTCTGCAAACTGTTCTTCCTTCATTTTTCCTATTCCTTTCTGATGATCCGTGCGGCTGATGCCGCGCTCTGTAACTTTTTACAAATACAAACCTGTCCGTGGGCGCCTTTGTCTGCCGTTGGCTGCGTTATTGCAACCGGCAGAATCTGCCATATGCCTCATCCCAGATTCCACGCTCGGAAGTCGGCTGGTAATAGGACGGCGCAAAGGAGGCGGCAACCACTTCCCTTGCCTCACGGATACCCGCAACCTCACCTGCGGCAATTGCCTGCATCATCAGGTTTCCGATCGCGGTTGCTTCTTCCGGACCGGCACATACGGGAATTCCGCATGCGTCCGCAGTCATCTGCGAAAGGAATTTATCCTTGGTGCCTCCGCCGACCACATTGATCATGCTGGCGGACTTTCCGGACAGACTCTTGATGTTTTCTACTGTATATCTGTACTTCAGTGACAGAGATTCATAAATGCAACGGACCACCTCGCCGACACTTTCCGGAACCGGCTGACCGGTACGGCGGCAGTAATCACGGATCTTTTCCGGCATATTGCCGGGGGTATTGAAGGATTTGTCGTCCACATTGATCAGAGAACGGAACGGAGTTGCCTCCTTTGCCCACGCTTCCATCTGTGCGAAGGAGTAATCCTTTCCTTCCCGTTTCCACTGACGTCTGGATTCCTGAATAATCCAAAGACCCATAATGTTCTTCAGGAAACGGATCGTATTCATTGCGCCGCCCTCATTGGTAAAATTGGCAATGCGGGTTGCGTCATTCATCAGGGGCGCTTTGAGCTCTGCACCCATCAGCGACCAGGTACCGGAGCTGATGTAAATGAAATCATCGTCCTTTGCGGGAACCGCCAGTACCGCGCTTGCGGTATCGTGCGATGCCACCGTGTGCACGCGGATTGCATTTTTGCCGACCTCGTCGTTGATCTGCGGAAGCAGCGTGCCAAGGTCCGTTCCGGGCTCCACGATCTGCGTCAGAATGCCGGTCGGAATTCCCAGCTTTGCAAACAATTCGGATGCGTACTGCTTGGTCTTGGCATCCAGAATCATACCGGTTGATGCGATGGTATACTCGGTGACCTTCTTTCCGGTCAGAAAATAATTCAGAAGATCAGGGATAAAGAGCATGGTAGCCGCGCGCTCCAGGAGCTCCGGATCGTCCCGTTTTTCCGCCGCCAACTGATTCAGCGTATTGAAATCGATTGCCTGGATACCGGTGATGTTATAAACCTCCTGCGGACTGACAAACTTTTCCGTATATGCGGTAATGTTATCGGTGCGCATATCGCGGTAATGCGTGGGATTCGCCATCAGTCTGCCGTTTTTGTCAAGCAGACCGTAGTCAACGCCCCAGGTGTCAATTCCCATGGACGTGATACCGTCGCCGTCGATCACCGTTTTGGTGATGGAATTTTTGATTTCAAAAAAGATGCGGAGAATGTCCCAGGTGAAACGCCCGTTCACGAAAACGGGGTCGTTGGAAAACCGATGGTTTTCACGCAGGGCCAGCCTTTCACCGTCAAAAGTACCGACAATGCCTCTGCCGCTGGATGCGCCAAGGTCAATTGCAAGCATTTTCAATTCTGCCATAACTGCCTCCTATACAATACGGAATAATCTTTACGTTGCTTGCTCTCCGAAATACCGGAGATTTTTTCGCTTTATTATACCATATTATGCATCCAAAAGTATGAATATTCTGTTAATTACCGGATGATTGCGTCGAATTCCCACGCAATCGGACGAACGGAGCAGAACACTTCCATTTTCCCTCCCTTTTTGTGACAGAATCCGCACGAAAAAATGAGTATAATTAAGGCATCACTGCGCACGCGGTAATGCCTTAAGAATATCACCAAAGGAAAGGAAGTACATATCAATGCTTTGCGAAATCTGCAAAAAAAGAAAGGCATCGGTCTTTTACAATGAAACCATCGGCGGAAAAACGCGCACCAGTTCCCTTTGTTCCGAATGTGCGGCGGATCTTAAAAAAGGAAACGCACTGGAGGACATCAGTTCTGTCCTGCGCGAATGGGGAATCACGGAGGCACAGGCGGACACGCTCTTCGGCAATACGTTTCGTCTGCCGACACCGAAAGGAATCTCCCCTGTCCGCACCTGTCCGAGCTGCGGTCTGACGCTCGGAGATATTGCCGCCGCCGGGCGGGTCGGATGCGCAATCTGCTACAAAACCTTCGGAAACGAACTGAACACCGCATTGTCGCTTCTGCACGGCAACGCCCATCACATCGGGCAATGCCCCGTCAGATACCGGGAACGGCTGCAACGCGCGGAACGCATTCAGGCGTTGCGTGAGCGCCTGCGCGAAGCGGTCGCATCGGAAGGCTATGAAGAAGCGGTCGCACTGCGCGATGAAATCCGAAACCTTGAAAAAGAAGATCAATAACACAAAGGAGATCACATAACAATGTCTTGGTATGAAAACAGCGGTCAGGACGACGCAACCGTCCTGTTTACACAAGTCAGTCTGCATCGAAATCTGGAAAAATATCCCTTTTCCTCCTGTTTGGACGCAAAGGGCGCAAATGAAATGATCACGGCAGTCGGCGGGCTTTTGACAAACAACGGGTTTCATGTGCTGAATTTCGCGGATATTTCCCCGGCAAACGCGGTATCCTATGTAGAGAGTTTTGAAGCGAGCACCTCATTTGTCCGTTCCAACACACCGCACGCACTGGCACTGAATCAGCCCTGCAATCTTTCCGTCATGCTGTGCGAGGAGGATCATCTGATCATACAGTGTATCCAGCCGGGGCTGAATACGGAGGGCGCTTATGCCAATGTCCGCAAAGTGGAGGAAATTGTGGACCATTCCTATCCGATCGCATATGACAAAGACTTCGGTTATCTGACGCAGAATCCGGCAATGCACGGCACGGGCATGCAAATTACGGCAATTCTCTTTCTTCCGCTGCTCCATGCGGAAAACGAGGTGGAAAGCATTTGCAGACGCATCGAACCGGGGCTTTGTCTGACACCGTTTTACCGCGAAAACGGTCTGTACGCACTCTCCACCGCCATGGCGGGCGGGGCCACCGGA
>FR890549.1:0-796 GCA_000433415.1 Clostridium sp. CAG:448 | reverse complement strand
CGGTGGGGCAGACCGAAGAAACCATGAAAAAGCTTTTAACCGATACGGTCACACAGCTCAAAAATACAGAGGCGGGGTTATTGAGCCGCCTGATGTCACAGGGCGACCGCAAAGAAGAGCTGATTGCCCGTGTACTGCGTGCCCGCGCGCTGGCTACAGGCTCCTATCTGCTCACGGAAGCCGAATTTCTGCATCTGTGCGCGGATCTTCGGCTCGGCGTCTGTGCCGGCATCATCAAAGACATTCCCGCACAGGCATTGACTGCTCTGCTGATCAACTGTATGCCGGCTCACCTGTACCTTGGCACCCAGGATCCGCCGAAAACGGAACGGGAGCGTGACCGATTGCGTGCGCAAACTGCCGCACGCGCATTGACGGCAGGATAACATTCCGCAAACAGGAGGAAAAGATGGCATCGGAATTTACGCGCAAAGCACAGAATACTCTGCAGGCTTCCCTGAACATTGCCTGCGAGATGGGGCACAGCTATATCGGCTCGGAACACCTTTTGGTTGCGCTGACGGAAGAAAACGGGAGTACGGCGGCGCGCCTTCTGGAGGCGCGCGGGGCAAAAAAGGAAAAAATCCGGGATGCGGTGCTTGCGGTCTGCGGAACAGGCAGTCCGTCGGCGCTCTGCGCGTCGGATATGACCCCGCGCCTGCGGAAAATCATTGAATCGTCGGCGCAGGAAGCCGGAAAAAGCGGACAGACGGAGATCGGCACCGAGCATCTGCTCGCCGCCCTGTGCGCGGAACGTGAATGCGTGGCAGTACGGATACTGGACTCCGCCGGAATC
>FR890548.1 GCA_000433415.1 Clostridium sp. CAG:448 | reverse complement strand
CGCGCCGCCGGGGAGGTGTATGCCCGCTCCGCGGACGAATTTTTCGTGCGGGTGCCGCTCGTTTATGAAAAAAAGGTATATACGGGAGAGAAGCAAAGTGAAAGATATGTAAATTTTTTCGGGAAGGTCATAAATCTTTCCAAAAGGACTGGAAATATAGGGGTGAGTTGTGATACAATAGAGAGCGTGGGAGAATTTGGTTTTGTAGGGTGCCCGGTGCTGCCGGTCAGCTATGTGCGCCGCACCTATGAGGTCTACACAACCGAAGAGGCAACGCGTACCGACAAAGAGGCGCTGACGCTGGCGTATTACGAGCTGAACCGGCAGATTGCAGAACGGATCGGCGACGGGATGCTGCTCTCCAAGACCGTGCGCACCGACTGGACGGCGGACGCCTGTGTTTTGTACTGCCGCATCGAAGGGGTGTTCAACATCGGTCAGACCTGCGGATTCGAACTTTTGCCGTAAGGCACGGAAGAGAAAAAGCCGCAAGGCACACAAGAGAAAAAAGGAAGGAACGGATATGATACAGAAGACCATCCGGGTGGACACGGCGGGCACCGTTGCGGCGGTGTTCGGACCGTACGACGTCAACGTGCGCGAGATCGAGCGCGTTTTCCCGGTCAGCGTTCACCACAGGGAAACGCAGGACGGCTACGACTGCATCCTGCTGTCCGGCGAGGACGAGAAGGCAGTCGCGGACGCGGCGGTGGCGGTGAGCTATCTGTGCGACATGGCGCGGGTCAGCGAAGAGGTGAGCGAGCAGAGCGTGCGCTACGTGCTGGACATGGTTGCCTCGGGGCGCGCAGAGGAGCTGTCTGCGCTCGGGGACGACTGCATCTGCGTCACGGTCAAAGGGCGCCCGATCAAGGCAAAAACGGTGGGACAGCGGCAGTATGTGGAAGAAATCCGCAAAAACACCGTGGTCATGGGCGTGGGCCCCGCCGGCACGGGCAAGACCTTTTTGGCGGTCGCCATGGCGGTCAAGGCGCTGCGGGACAAAGAGGTTTCGCGCATCATCCTCACGCGCCCTGCCATCGAGGCGGGGGAGAAGCTCGGCTTTTTGCCCGGGGATCTGCAAAGCAAGATCGACCCGTATCTGCGCCCGCTTTATGACGCGCTCTACGAGATGATGGGGATGGAAAACTACCAGCGCCAGGTGGAAAAGGGCGTGATCGAGGTGGCGCCGCTGGCGTATATGCGCGGGCGGACGCTGGACGATTCCTTTATCATCTTAGACGAGGCGCAGAACGCCACGCCGGAGCAGATGAAGATGTTTCTGACCCGTCTGGGGTTCAACTCCAAGGCGGTCGTGACCGGAGATCTGACCCAGACCGACCTGCCAAGCGGGCAGAAATCGGGACTGTCGCTTGCCGTGAAGATTCTTGCCGGCATCGAGGACATCGGCATCCATTATTTCAGCGAAAAGGATGTGGTGCGGCACAAATTGGTGCAGCGCATCATTCTTGCATATGACAAATACGAAAAGAGCCATGCAGGCACGGCACGCGCAGGCGCGGAACGCGCCGGCGCGGAACGCGCAGGCGCGGAACGCGCCAATGCGGAACGCGCCAGTGCAGGGCACCGGTACAGCTACCGCGGAGAGGAGAAGAAAAAATGAGGAACGGCAGAAAAAGGGAACTGAAAATCTATTTTGAAAACGGACAGGACAAGATTCCCGTCACCTATCGGCTCAAGCTGCTCATGCGGCGCGCCGTCGAGGCGGCACTGGACTATGAGCAGTACGAAAACCCGTGCGAGGTGTCGCTCACCTTTACCGACAACGAGGGCATCCGGGCGCTGAACCTGCGCTTCCGCGGCATCGACCGCGCGACGGACGTGCTCTCCTTCCCGCTCTTTGACTACGAGGGCGAAACGGACGAGCCGGCGGTGGACGGATTCGGCGGGAACCTGGGCGACATTGTTATCTCGCTGGAGCGCGCAAAGGAGCAGGCAGAGGAGTTCGGGCACAGCTTTGAGCGGGAGACGGCATTCCTCTGCGTCCACTCCATGCTGCACCTGCTCGGGTACGACCACGAGCGCAGCGAGGAAGAGGACGCCGATATGCGCAGAAGACAGAGAGAGATCATGGAGCGCCTGGGACTCGGCATTCCGGAGCAGAAAAAGGAGGGGGACGCGTAAATGAAGGACGGACAGGAACACGACCGCGGGGAGCAATACGTCGCGGACGCATCGGAAGAATCCGAAAAGAGCAATCCGTACCTGCGCCGAAACAGACGGAAAAACAAGCCGGACAAACAGCCCAAAGCGCCGGCGGGGACGGCAGGCAAGACCGAGACCTTCGGCTCCAGACACGTCAAGCTGATTACGTTTTTGGTCTGCCTGGGGATTTTCCTTGCCGTTTTCGGTCCTTTCAGCGTCTTTCGCATTGTCCGGGCGGTGGAAGAGTCCAAACAGAACGCCGCGGACGCGGGTAAAAAGACCATGACCATGCAGACGGTCCGGGGACTGTCCCTGCAGGGAAACGACGTGACCTGGAAGCTGCTGGACGACTTCGCCTATGAGAACCGGAGCACCAAGAAGTTCCATCTGCGGGTGTATACCTTAGAGGACGGATACGAGGTCTGGGCGGGCGGCGAGCCCGACAGCAAAAAGCCGTCGTATCTCTATTTGGTGGACGGGGAAAACGGAAACCGGCTGGAAATCCGCAACGGCGATATAGACGCCTTTTTGTCCGGCGCGATTACCGGGGACAAGACAGAGAAGAAAACTGAGAAAAGAACAGAACAGATGACGGAAGAAAACGGGGGAACCAATGAGTAAAACAGGCTTTATTGCCATTGTGGGCAGACCGAATGTGGGAAAATCCACGCTGATGAATACGGTGCTGGGGGAGAAGGTCGCCATCGTTTCCTCCAAGCCGCAGACCACGCGCAACCGGATTTTGGGAATTCTGACGCGCGGCGAGAACCAGTATGTGTTTATCGACACCCCGGGCATCCATCGCCCCAAGAACGCGCTGGGGGACTATATGGTGCGCACGGCAAACGCGTCCATGCAGGGGGCGGACGCCGTGATTCTGGTGGCGGACGCGGGCTATGAGATTTCCCCGGTGGAGCAGAACGTGATCGCCTACCTCAAAAGCGCCGGCGTGCCGGGGATTCTGGCGCTGAACAAGGTGGATCTTTACCGCCGCGAGCAGATTGCAGAGACCATTGCGGCATACGCCGCGCTCCACAGCTTTGCGGCGGTGGTGCCGATCTGCGCCAAAAACGGCAAAAACGTGGACGAGCTGTTGGACGAATGCACCCCGTTTCTGTCGCCGTCCGACTGGTTTTTCCCGGAGGACGCCGTGACGGATCAGCCGGAGCGCCAGGTCGCCGCGGAGATCATCCGCGAGAAGCTGCTGCGCACGCTGAACAAAGAGGTGCCGCACGGGGTTGCCGTGGTGATTGACCGGTACGTCGACGAGAAGAGCATGGTCAGCATTTACGCGACCATCTACTGCGAAAAGCCCTCCCACAAGGGTATCATCGTGGGCAAGGGCGGCGAGGAGCTCAAGCGCGTGGGCAGTTACGCACGCGCGGATCTGGAGAAGCTTTTGGGGGTCAGGGTGTACCTCAATCTCTGGGTCAAGGTCAAGGAAAACTGGCGGGACAGCGCGCGCGGCGTGACCGATTTCGGCTACAGCGACGAATGAGTCCCGGATACGGAGAAGCATAAAAGGATACAAAAAGGGTACAAAAAGGAGAGGCGCGGATGGTTTTTTCTACGGACGGCTTTGTCTGCCGTGTGATCGACACGGGCGGCAGTGAAAAATACATCCGGCTGATCACCCCTGCGCGCGGGCGGCTCCAGGTGCTGGTCAAGGGGGGCAAGTCCCCGAAAAGCGGGCGGACTGCCTGCTCGCAGCTCTTTATCTGGGGCAACTACGAAATCGGCGAGGAGGGCGGCAGGTACTGGCTCAAAACCGGGTCGGTCAACAACGTTTTTTCGACGCTGCCGGAGGATCTGGCAACCTTTTCGCTGGCATCCTATCTTTGCGAGGTTGCGGAGGAGCTGACCGACGAGGGGGAAGCGGCAGGGGGGCTTTTGCGCCTGCTGCTCAACTGTATGTACGGGCTGGATCAGCGCCTGTATCCGCTCGCCCAGGTCAAGGCGGTGTTTGAATTGCGCGCGGCGGTGCTCTCCGGCTACTGCCCGGAGCTCTGTGCCTGCCGTGTTTGCGGGCGGGACTGCACGGACACGGACGAAACGGTCTATGCGGACGTGACGGACGGTGCGCTGTTGTGCGCGCACTGTCTGTCCGATGCGCAGCGTATCCCGACGGCGCAGGTATTGGACGAGGTGCGCGAGGCGTCCGTCCTCTGCCCGCTGACCCCGCATGCGCTTGCCGCGGCGCGGTTTGTGCGCGAGGCACCGCTGAGCCGCGTGCTCTCCTTCCGCCTGGAGCGGGAGGCGGATCTTGCGTCGTTTGCCGCGTTTGCGGAGAGTTATCTGTTGCACCATCTGGGGCGGGGCTTTCAGACGCTGCAGTTTTATAAGGAGGTCGAACGGCATGGCAAAAACCGATGAATCGCTGTACGGGGCGCTGTGCCGGCTGACAGAGAGCGATATAGTGCCCATGCACATGCCGGGACACAAGCGCAACACTGCGCTCCTCCGGAGCGCGTCGCTCCTTCAAAGCGCACCGCTCCTCCGTAGCGCACTGAATGACGCCGTTCCGGACGGTGCGGTGCCGCTCGGCGCAGTGCTGCCTTA
>FR890547.1 GCA_000433415.1 Clostridium sp. CAG:448 | reverse complement strand
TCACGGTCAAGCACATCCACGCGGATGTGATGCGTCGTGCATCCGGCTTTGCCGCGCGTGTGATAGGTGCCGCAGATGTAAGCGTCGGCAAGGTCGGGACGGCTGCGCGAGAACATCGGCGAGCCGCAGTCACCGCAGAAGAGGTAGCCGGAGTAGTTGTTGGCGTACTTCTTCTGCCCGCGGTAGTGGGTGGTCGTGCGTTGCTTCAGAAGTTCTTGGGCAACGGCAAAGGTGCGGTAGTCAACAATCGGCTCGTGATGGTTTTCAAACACGATATGCTGGCTTTCGTCAAGCGGCACATCGTTTCCGTTTATCTTTTTCCGCTTGAATTTGTGCTGGCGCAGTGTGCCGATATAAAAGTCGTTGCAGAGAATTTCGGAGACGGTCACGATGCTCCATGTTTCCTTTACCTTGCCCTTATACTCATCGCCCTGCGCTTCCTTGCGGGCTTTTTCCCGCATTCGCGGCGTGGGAATGCGCTCGTCTGTCAGATGGTTTGCAATCTTTTTGTAGCCCCAGCCATCGATATAGTAGGCGAATATCCGCCGCACTACCTCGGCGGACGGCTCGTCAATTTCAAAGGTCATCTTTTTGGAGTTGGTGATGACATATCCAAACGGAACCGAACATATCCACTCACCCTTTGACTGGCGGGAGGCAATGACATCGGACACCTTGCGGCTGGTGTCTGTGACTGGCATTTCATTGACGAAGAAGTAGAGCTTGATCTTCATCCAGTCGTCGATGTGATCCTGAT
>FR890546.1:8746-19350 GCA_000433415.1 Clostridium sp. CAG:448 | reverse complement strand
GCTGCGCATGGAAATCGCGACAAGGGAAGGGGTTCCTGCGTATGTGATTTTCCCGAATTCCACCCTGTATGTGATGTGCATCTCTCTGCCGACCCGGCGCGAGTCGTTTTTGCTGCTGCCTGGCGTCGGGCAGGTCAAGTGCGACAAATACGGCAGGATGTTCTGCGATCTGATCCGGGAATACCTGGACGAGCAGAAACGGAACGGCGGCACGGGAAACGGCTGAAGGGCTGGCGGAACACGCAGAAAAGATTTGAAAGATAATAAGGAGAATCTATCATGAACAGACGGGATGGACAGACGGATCTTTTGGTGGTTGTGGACATGCAAACGGATTTTGTGGACGGCACACTGGGCAGTGCCGCGGCACAGGCAATCGTGCCGGCGGTGGCCGCGCGCATCGGGCAGTTTGACGGGGATATTGTCTATACCATGGACACGCACGGGCAGGATTACCCGGAAACCGTGGAGGGCAGAAAGCTTCCCGTACCGCATTGCCTGCGCGGCAGTGCGGGGTGGGAGCTGACCCCGGCGGTTGCGGCGGCGCTCCGTGCACGCGGGGACGCCGTGATCGGGTCGTTTGAGAAGAACACGTTCGGTTCGGTTGCTTTGGGCGGATTTCTGCGGGAGGCGGGGTACCGGCGGCTGTTGTTTGTCGGACTGTGCACCGACATTTGCGTGATTTCCAATGTGCTGCTTGCCAAGGCGGTGTGCCCGGATGCCGTAATTGCGGTGGATGCGGATGCCTGCGCCGGGGTCAGCCCGGAGAGCCATCTGACGGCACTGCGCGCCATGCAGGCGTGCCACATTGACATTCTGAACATGCCCGGGCAGTGAAGCCGGACGCCGGGCAGAGCGGAAAAAAGCGAAAAAGAGCGAAAAAACAGGAAAAGAGGAGGTTCGGTATGCATCCCGGAACAAAACAGGCGATAACGGAGTTCATTTTTGTGTCGGATCAGCCCGCGCCGGCGGACGTCATCATCATTCCCGGCTGTTCTTCGCCGGAGGTGGCGGAGCTTGCGGCACGGCTGTGGCGGGAGGGGTACGCCCCGCTGGTGGTTCCGACCGGCAAATACAGTATCAAGCGCGGTTCCTTCCGTCCGCCGTCGGTCCGGCAGGAGGAATATCCCGGACCGTATCGCACCGAGTGTGAGTTTTTTACCGACGTGCTGCGCCGCGGCGGTGTGCCGGAAAGCGCGATTTTGGGGGAGGACGCTTCCACCTACACGCGGGAGAACGCGGTCTTTTCCGCGCACCTGCTCCTCTCGCGCGGCATTCTGCCGCGCAGGGCGATTCTGTGCACCAAAGCCTACCACGCGCGGCGGTGTCTGATGTATTTTGCCGAGGCGTTCCCGGATACGGAGCTTCTGGTCTGCACGGCGGAAACGTCCGGCATCGGGCGGGACAGTTGGGCGGACAGCGAGCTGGGCGTTCTCTGCGTGATGGGCGAGGTGGAGCGCTGCGGCGCGCAGTTTGCGCAGGAATTCGCTAAGGAAGCAGCGGTTACGGAACACGTCTGATCTGCTTTTAGTCTTGCTTTTTGCAAGTCGTAGCTTGTCTCTCTTGCAAAAAACAAGGCTCTTTTGGAAAAATTTCGGAAAAAACGTGAAAAAATTGCATAATACCTATTGACTTGAAATGCAAAGCGGAGTATAATAGACCCAATTCCCCGGCGGCAGAACGCCGGGAGGCGCATTGGGAGGATAATCAAATGAATACATACGACCGTGTCTATAATTTTTCCGCCGGACCGTCCATGTTGCCGGTGCCGGTGCTGGAGCGCGCTGCCGCAGAGATGCTGAATTACCGCGCGTCCGGCATGTCCGTAATGGAGATGAGCCACCGCAGCAAGGAATACGAAGCCATCATTGCCAAAGCCGAGGCGGATCTGCGGACGCTGATGTGCATTCCGGACAACTATCGGGTCCTGTTTTTGCAGGGGGGCGCCTCCACGCAGTTTGCCGCCGTGCCGCTCAACCTGATCGGCAGAACGGGAAAAGCGGACTATATGGTATCCGGGCAGTTCTCCGGTAAGGCGTTCAAGGAGGCGCAGAAGCTCGGTCTGAACGTGCGCTGTATCGCTTCCACCAAGGAGGACAATTTTACGCATGTTCCCGCCTTCAGCCGTGATATGCTGGATCCGGACGCGTCGTATCTGCATATCTGCTTTAACAATACCATCTACGGAACCAAATACCCCTATATTCCGGACACGGGCGACGTGCCGCTGGTTGCGGATCTGTCCTCCTGTATTCTGTCCGAGCCTGTGGAGGTTTCCCGCTTCGGCGTGATTTATGCCGGTGCGCAGAAGAATATGGCGCCCGCGGGCATGACGCTGGTCATCGTCAGAGACGATCTTTTGGGCTTTGCCGACGCGCATATTCCCACCATGCTTGACTGGAAGGTCATGGCGGAGAACGGCTCCATGTACAACACGCCGCCCTGCTATACCATTTATGTGGCGGGTCTGGTTTACGAATGGCTCCTGGAAAACGGCGGGCTGCCTGCAATGGCGGAAAAGAACCGGCGCAAGGCGGCGCTGCTCTATGACTACCTGGACAGCCAGGAGTACTATACGGCGCCTGTCAGGAAGGATTCCCGCTCCATGATGAACGTCACGTTCGTCACGGGCGATGCGGCGCTGGATCAGAAATTTGCATCCGAGGCTGCCGCGGCGGGGCTTAAGAACCTCAAGGGGCACCGCTCGGTCGGCGGTATGCGCGCTTCCATCTACAATGCCATGCCCTACGGGGGCGTGGAGGCGCTGGTTGCGTTTATGCAGCGTTTCGCCGCGGAAAATCCCAAGGCGTAAGCGGAACATAGGAGGACGGAATCATGCAAAAAATCGGTTTACTGAATCAGATTTCCCCTGCGGGGCTTGCGCAGTTTGACCGCACGGCATATGCGCCGGAACAGGGCGCGGAGGGCGCCGTGGGGATTATGGTGCGCTCTGCCGTGATGCACGACATGGCATTCCCGGACGGACTGCTTGCCATTGCACGTGCGGGCGCCGGCGTCAACAACATTCCGGTGGATCGCTGTGCCGAACAGGGAATTGTGGTGTTCAACACCCCTGGTGCCAATGCCAACGGCGTTGCGGAACTGGCGGTGTGCGCCATTTACCTTGCCTCGCGCGATATTGTCGGCGGTATCGCCTGGGCAAAGACGCTGGAGAGCGATGTTGCCAAGGCGGTAGAGAAGGGGAAGAGCGCTTTTGCCGGGGTGGAAGCGGCAGGCAAGACCCTGGGGGTGATCGGTCTGGGGGCGATCGGCGGGATCGTTGCCAACCGTGCCGTGCATCTGCGGATGCAGGTGGTCGGATGCGACCCTTTTCTGTCGGTGGATGCCGCATGGAATCTGAATCATCATATCCGCCGCGCGGCGACCTTTGACGACGTGTACCGGGAGGCGGATTATATCACCCTGCATGTTCCCGCTACCGGGGATACAAAGCAGATGATCAATGCGCAGACCATCGCGAAAATGAAGGACGGCGTGCGCCTGATCAATCTGGCGCGGGCGGATCTTGTGGACGCGGAGGCGCTTAAGGACGCGCTGGCAAGCGGAAAGATTGCCGCCTATGTGACGGATTTTCCCACGGACGCACTCCGCGGCGTGCCGGGGGTGATTGCCATTCCGCACCTGGGCGCTTCCACGGAGGAATCCGAGGACAACTGCGCGCGGATGGCGGCGGAGGAACTGATCGACTATCTGGAAAACGGCAACATCCGCAACAGCGTCAACTATCCGGCGGTCAGCATGCCGCGTGCGGGGGGCACCAGAATCTGCGTGCTGCACCGCAATGTGCCGAATATGCTGTCCGGTATCACTGCCTGCGTGTCGGCGACCGGCGTCAATATCGACAACATGACAAACAAATCCCGCGGGGACTTCGCCTATACGCTCTTAGATGTGACCGGCGCGGTCGGTGAAATCGGCGGTGCACTTGCAGAATTGCCCGGCGTGATCCGCGTGCGGATTCTCTGAGGGGGGCTTCCCCCAAAAAAGGACTCTCCGGGGTCCTTTTTTCGATGCCATTTCCGGAACGGCGCTCCTTTTGCGGTATTTCGACGGAACCGCATTGACAAGCGGCGGGGAACGTGGTATAATGATACCGTAATAACCAAGCAGCCGGGGGCTGAGGGAAAGGATAGAGGAAATGAAGAGAGAGACGGTATTGGTATTGGATTTCGGGGGACAGTACAACCAGCTGATTGCGCGCCGTGTGCGTGCCTGCGGGGTGTACAGTGAGGTGATTCCATACACCACACCCCTTGCGAAGATCCGCGAAATGGCGCCCAAGGGCATTATTTTCACAGGGGGTCCGAACAGCGTCTACGGGGAGAATTCTCCGCAGTGCAGCATGGAGATTTTTGATCTGGGTGTGCCGGTGCTGGGAATCTGCTACGGCGCACAACTGATTGCGCACCTGTTCGGCGGAAAGGTGGAAACGGCGCAGGTCGGCGAGTACGGACGCACGGAGATCGTGCTGGATGACCGGTCCCCGCTGTTTACCGGGGTCAAACGGGAGTCCGTTTCCTGGATGAGCCATAAGGACCGCATCACCGCACTGCCGGCGGGATTTGTCTGCCGCGGAGAAACGCAGGACTGCCCGATTGCGGCAATGGAAAATCCGGAGAAGGGCATCTATGCGGTGCAGTTCCATCCGGAGGTTCTGCACACGGAAGAGGGAAACAAGATCCTTTACAATTTCGTTATGCAGATCTGCGGCTGTGCCGGAGACTGGAAAATGGATTCCTTTGTGCGCACCACGGTGGCGGCGCTCAAGGAGAAAATCGGGGACGGAAAGGCGCTGTGCGCGCTGTCCGGCGGTGTGGATTCCTCGGTCGCCGCGGTTCTGCTTTCCCGTGCCATCGGCGAGAATCTGACCTGCGTCTTTATTGACCACGGTCTGCTGCGCAAGGACGAGGGCGACGCGGTGGAGCGCGTTTTCGGCAAGGGCGGACAGTACCCCATGAACTTTATCCGCGTCAATGCAGGCGAGCGCTACTTTGCGGCGCTCAAGGGCGTCAGCGACCCCGAACGCAAGCGCAAGATCATCGGGGAGATGTTCATCCGTCTGTTTGAGGAGCAGTCCAAAAAGATCGGCTCGGTGGACTATCTGGTGCAGGGAACGATTTATCCGGACGTGATTGAGAGCGGAACGGGCGGTTCTGCGGTCATCAAATCCCATCACAATGTCGGCGGGCTTCCTTCCGTGATTGACTTCCGCGAGATCATCGAACCGCTCCGGATGCTGTTCAAGGATGAGGTGCGTGCGGTCGGCCGCGAACTGGGACTGCCGGAATCTCTGGTCAGCCGTCAGCCTTTCCCCGGTCCCGGACTCGGCATCCGCGTGGTGGGCGAGGTCACGCCCGAGAAGGTGCACATTGTGCAGGAAGCGGACGCCATTTATCGCGAGGAGCTCCATCTGGCAGGCGCGGACAAGGATCTGGGACAGTACTTTGCCGCACTGCTGGATACCCATCTGGTCGGTGTGATGGGCGATTTCCGTACTTACGATTATACGGTGGTTCTGCGCGCCGTCAAGACCTCCGACTTCATGACGGCAGAGTCCGCACCGCTCCCCTGGAACACGCTCCAGAAGGTGATGAACCGTATTGTCAACGAAGTCCCCGGCGTGAACCGTGTCATGTACGACATCACGGATAAGCCGCCGGCAACTATTGAGCTGGAATAACGGATACAAAAATCCGCACGGGCACGCTCCCGAAAGAACGTGTCTGTGCGGATTTTTTGTTTTGCGGGGACAGGCTTCCACGTCGGTTACTCAAACTGGCTGTTGTACAGCGCGGCATATGCGCCGCCCTTGGCAAGCAACTTTGTGTGGCTGCCCTGCCCGATGATGTTGCCGTGGTCCATAAAGAGGATGCAGTCCGCGTCGCGGATGGTGGAGAGGCGGTGGGCGATGACAAAGGAGGTTCTGCCCTGCATGAGAGGCGCCATTGCTTTGCCGATCTCGGCTTCGGTCCGGGTTTCCACGCCGGAGCTGGAACTGGGATTCCGGTTGTTTGACCGGAAGAACCGCGGGTTTGTACTGACTCCTGACGGCGAATACTTCTACCGAAAGAGCCTGATTCTGACCACCTGTACCGCTTATGTCGAGGTTTCCGCATTCAGCCCCCTGGCAGCGCGAAAAGAGATCACGCCGGAGGCGTTGAAAAACGTTCCGTGTATTCTGATTTCTTCCGTATCGCAGCGGGAGACCGAGCAGGAATATGATTGCCGTAGGCACGCCGACCTGGTGGTACACGATGGCGCCCGCCGTTCTGACTTTTCTGCATAGTCACGATTTTGCGGGAAAGACCGTTGCCCCCTTTATGACCAACGGCGGCTGGCAGGGGTATGTCATTCAGGGATATGTAAAAAGCCTGTCCCGGCGTGAAAGCCGACAGAAAAAGCCCTGAAGGCGCGCTGCCCTCGGGGCTTTGGAGTTTGGGGCAGAGGGCGGGGATTATTCCCGGGGACTGCCGGTATTGTTTTGACCGTCGGTATCGTTTCGGTCGCCTGTATCGTAGTTGAAATCCTCCGATGCAAACGTGTCGTTCTGCGCGGTGTCTGCCGATGCTGTCGGTGCGGCTTCCGGCTGTGCGTTTGCCGTCTTTTTGGTGCGGCGCAGGGCGGTGCGGATGGGAGAAATGCAACCCAGAGCGCAAAGCGCGATGCCGAATGCCAGGTTCAGAAGGTAGCTTCTTGCGATCTCCGGATCGGAAAGGAAGAGGTAAGCGTTGCGCACAGCGTCACCAAAGGAAATGGCGCTGTCCACCTCGCCGGCTTCGTACCACTTCTGGTATGCCTGGTACACATCCAGCGACAGGCACAGATACCATGCAATGGAGATGACCAGGACGGACATGACCACCGAAATGATGATGCCGAATCTGCTCTCTTTTTTTGCAAACAGTTCATATCCCTTCATTGCACACACCACGGCAATCAGTCCGCTGATTGCGGCGACATAGCCGACCTGCCAAAGGACAAAATAGATGGCTCCGCCTGCAAGCGCAAAAAGGAATGCACCGACGCTGCCTGCAACCCGGTTTTCCTCGACGGTTTGATCCGCCGTTTTCTCATGTGTCACCATACTCATAAAACAACCTCTCCGAAATGTAATGTTGATCCCAAAGCGCGGGGAATCCGGATGGGCGCCGGGTTGCCGCGGCAACGCGCACGCCGACAGGCGATTTTGCCCACACGGTTCGGGGTAGGGACAGTATAACATAAAGCCGCGGCAATTGCAAGTACTCTCACGCAAAAAACGAAAAAAAAATGAAATTTGTCCGGAACCGCTTCTTTTGGCGCCCGGTTCGCTTGCGGTACTTTACATTTCCGGGAAAACATGGTATACGGTATCCGGGAATTACCGATTCATTATGATAACCGGAGGGAATGACGGAAAACAGACTGCTCAAATACTTTCTGGTCGCGGCGCAGGAAGAAAACATCACCAAAGCCGCAGAGATTCTGCACGTTTCGCAGCCCGCGCTCTCCAAGCAGATCATGCAGTTGGAGGAGGAGCTCGGCGCAAAGCTGTTTATCCGCGGCAAACGGTCACTGACGCTGACGGAAGAAGGCAGATTTCTGCGTGGGCGGGCACAGGAGATCGTTGCGCTGACCGAAAAGACAGAACGGGACTTCCGGGACGAGGGACTGCTTATTGAGCCGGCAGTGGCTCTTTCCAAATACGATTTTCTGCGGATTCCGGTTCAGGACCGGTGGGGGGTGCCGGTTTCGGCGGACAATCCGCTGTTCGGGAAGGATACGGTGTCTACGGAAAGCTGGCTGCGCAAGAGCGGTGTGGAAATTGCGGGATGGATATGGCGGGACGGGGAACACCGCGCCCGCCGGCGTTTCCCCGCAGGAGCCGGATCACAGGCAAAGCAGAAGAAAAGCAGTCATCGCCCGGAAGGTTTGCGCTTCCGGGCTTTTTGTACGCAGATCCCGCTGCTGACCGGAAGTATTTTCAGAAGAATACTTGATTTTTCGCTTTATTTAGGTTATAATGTAATTATTCATTTTTGTTAAGTAATGGTAAGCGGTAAAACGGAGGGAAAAACATGACCATCAACAAAATTTCCGAAGGCAGCAGACTGACGATTGTCATTGAGGGGCGGCTTGACACGAATTCATCGCCCAAGCTTGAAGCGGAACTGAGGCAGTCCGTGAGCGGTGTGACCGAGCTTGTCTTTGATTTTTCCGGGGTGGAGTACATCTCCTCTGCGGGACTCCGCGTCCTGCTTGCGGCACAGAAGGTCATGAACCGGCAGGGCAGTATGCGGCTTGTCGGGGTCAGCGCCGAGGTGATGGAGGTGTTTGAAATCACGGGTTTTGCCGACATTCTGACCATCGGGTAAGCGCAGACCATGGAAGATTATTTTTTGCTCTTCCTGATCTCGCTGCTGCCGGTGGCGCTTTCGGTACTGATCTATCTTGCCGGGCGCACGAAGGCGGCACGGCGGATTCCGTATGCCGTCCGTCAGATTCTGATCGGGATTCTTTTCGGCGGACTGGCGGTTGTCGGAACCGAATGCGGAATCGGCATTGACGGCGCCGTCATCAATGCCAGGGACGCCTCCCCGGTCTGCGCGGGACTTCTTTTCGGCGCGCCTGCCGGCATTATCGCGGGTGTGATCGGCGGTGCGGAACGCTGGTTTGCCGTTTTCTGGGGGGCCGGCGCATATACGCGTCTCGCCTGCAGTATTTCGACTGTGCTTGCGGGCATTTTTGCGGCGGTTCTGCACAGGTATATGTTCGACAATAAGAAGCCGAAGTGGTATTATTGCCTGGCAACTGCCGTCATTACGGAAGTCATCCATATGCTGATGATATTCCTGACGAATATGACCGATGCGCGCACCGCCTTTTCGTTTGTCCGCGCCTGCGCACTGCCGATGATCGCCGTCAACGGGCTTGCGGTGATGCTTGCCGGCGCACTGCTCTCGGTGCTGTCGGGCAGGGAGAAAAAGGGTGCGCGGCACGATCTGAAGAATATCTCGCAGTCGTTTCAGCGCTGGCTGTTGCTGTGCGTGACGGCGGGCTTTCTGATGACCACGGTGTTCACCTGGGCATTGCAGACGGAGCTTGCCGAAAACGAGGCACACGACCTTGTGAAGCTGAACCTTGCGGACGTGCGGGAGGATGTGCTGGCGGTTTCCAATGAAAATCTGCTCAAGCTGGCGGAAAACATCTCCGTCCGCGTTCGGTTTGCCGCCAATGCCGATTCCGCGTTTCTCTCGGCGCTGGCAAAGGAATACGATGTTGCCGAGATCAACCTGATCGACGCGCGCGGCGTCATTACGGCGTCCACCCATGCGGACTTTCTGGGTTACGATATGCGTGGCGGAGAGCAGTCCGCACAGTTCTTGGTTCTTCTGGACGGGGAAACCAAGGAATACGTGCAGAGTTATCAGCCGACCTCGTTTGCCCCCTCCATATTGCGCAAATATGCGGGGATTGCGCTTGATCGGGGCGGCTTTGTGCAGGTGGCATATGATTTTGAGCGGTTTCAGCGAGACATTGACGACGCTGTGGTCGGCGCCACCAGAAACCGCCATATCGGGGAAAACGGGAGCATTATCATCGCGGGCGAGGACTGGAACATTGTCAGCGACAGGCACGGAAACGAGGAGGAGAACCTCTCCGTTTCGGGCATCTACATTGACCGCAATACCATGCCGGAGGGAGAACCCTTTGCGGCGACGGTGTACGGTGAGGATTCCATCTGTGCGTACATCATCTCGGAGGGGTATTACATTGTGGCTTCCATCCCCCGGAGCGAGGCGATGTTTTCGCGCGATATTGCGGTGTATGTGACGGTATTCATGGAGTTTGTCGTCTTTGGGATGTTGTTCATCGTTGTGTATTTTCTCATCAAGAAGCTGGTCGTCGACAATATGGCGAAGGTCAACCGGTCGCTTGCAAAGATCACGGGCGGCAACCTGGACACGGTGGTGGATGTCAGAACCAACGAGGAGTTTGCCTCGCTCTCGGACGACATCAACTCCACTGTGCTGACCCTGAAACGCTACATTGCGGAGGCCGCGGCGCGGATTGACCGGGAGCTTGAATTTGCGCGCTCCATTCAGCATGCGGCGATTCCGTCGGTTTTCCCGCCCTATCCGGGGCACAGTGAATTTGAAATCTTTGCCACGATGGACACGGCAAGGGAAGTCGGCGGGGATTTTTACGACTTTTACTTTGTCGGAGAGAACCGGCTCGGTTTCCTGATTGCCGACGTGTCGGGCAAGGGCATCCCCGCGGCAATGTTCATGATGACGGCAAAGACCATCATCAAGGGGTATGCCGAATCCGGCATCCCGGTTGACGAGGTCTTCACCACGGCGAACAAAAAGCTCTGCGAATCGAATGACACGGGCATGTTCGTGACCGCGTGGATGGGCGTGCTTGACCTGACCACCGGAAAGGTCGACTTTGCCAACGCAGGGCACAACCCGCCGCTTGTCCGGCACGGGGACGGCACCTTTACATACCTCAGATCAAGACCGGGGCTGGTTCTTGCGGGGATGGAGGGAATCCGCTACCGCAGAAACGAACTGATGCTTGCCCCGGGCGATGAAATTTAC
>FR890546.1:5666-8645 GCA_000433415.1 Clostridium sp. CAG:448 | reverse complement strand
TGCTGATGAACCGCCTGCACGGGTGCTCCGGTGAGGAGGTCTGCCGCGCGGTCAGGCAGGACATCGACCTGTTTGTCGGTACCGCGCCGCAGTTTGACGATATTACGATGCTGTATCTGAAATATAACGGAGGAACAAAGCATGCATGAGCTGACCATTCCCGCAACCGTGGAAAACATTGAAAAGGTAACCGATTTTGTAAACGAAAAACTGGAACAGATCAACTGCCCGATGAAGGCGCAGATGCAGATCGACATTGCGATTGACGAACTTTTCGGCAACATTGCGCACTATGCCTACAACCCGAAAACGGGTCCCGCAACGGTGCGGGTCGAGGTCACCGAGGCGCCGATTTCCGTCATCATCACCTTTATTGACTGCGGGGTTCCCTATGACCCGCTGAAAAAGGATGACCCGGATATTACGCTGTCGGCAGAGGAGCGCGAGATCGGGGGACTGGGGATTTTTATGGTCAAGCAGACCATGGATGAGATCACCTACGAGTACAGGGACGGGCAGAACATTCTCCGCATCCGGAAGGATATCTGAGCCTTTGCAGACAGAAGAAATGAGGTAAGCGTATGAGCAAACAGCTATTCCGGCAGAAAAGTCTGGACAGAATCACGTCGCCCGAACAGATGAGCGACTATATCCGTGTTTCCAATCCGAGCGTGTGGATGATTCTTGCCGCGGTTATTGTGCTTCTGATCGGCGTCTGCGTCTGGGGCGTTTTCGGGCAGTTGGACACAACACTGGAAACGGGTGGCGTGTGCAAGGACGGACAGCTGGTCCTTTATGTGAGCGAAAAAGATGTTGAAAAGCTGGGCGACGGCACGCTGGTTGCGGTCAACGGCAAAGAGCTTGCGCTTGCGGGAATTTCCGATTCTCCCGTGCCGCTGGACGCAAGCTATGACCCGTATCTTATTCACCTGACGGGGCTTTCCGAGGGCGACTGGGTTTATGCGGTCACGGTCGATGCGGAGGGCGTAAAAGACGGGACTTATGCGGTGGAGCTGATCATCGAGCGTGTAAAGCCCATGGATTTTGTGCTGAACTGAGGGACCGGAAATGAAAAAGAAAAAAAAGATCAAATCTCCCGTCACCGGGGGCGTTGCCAAGGTACCTGTCGTAATGCAGATGGAGGCGCTGGAATGCGGCGCCGCAAGCCTTGCGATGGTGCTTGCCTACTACGGAAAGTGGGTGCCTCTGGAGCAGGTGCGCGTGGACTGCGGTGTTTCGCGCGACGGTTCAAACGCGCGGAACATTCTCCGTGCCGCCCGCAGTTACGGACTGGTTGCCAAGGGGTACCGCTATGAGCCGGAGGCGCTCCGGAAAGAGGGAAAGTTTCCCTGCATCATTCACTGGAATTTCAACCATTTTGTGGTTCTGAACGGGTTCCGCGGCAAAAAAGCCGTGCTCAACGACCCCGCAAAGGGAACCTATACCGTTTCCATGCGAACCTTTGACGAAGCCTTCACGGGCATCTGCCTGCTCTTTGCGCCGGGGGAGGATTTCTGCCCGGGCGGAAAGCCGCAGTCCATGATTTCCTATGCAAAGAAAAGGCTGGTCGGTGCGGGGAGTGCGATTGCCTTTGTGACGCTGACTACGGTCATTTCCTCTTTGCTCGGGGTGATTACCCCGGCGTTTTCGCGCATCTTTCTGGACAGACTGTTGACGCAGGAGAATCCCGGCTGGCTGATGCCGTTTGTCCTTGCGTTTGCGGGGATCGGCGTTGTTCAGCTCATTGTCGCAGTGATTCAGGCGGTGTACTCTCTGCGGATCAGCGGTAAGCTTGCGGTGGTAGGAAACACCACCTTTATGTGGAAGATTCTGCGCATGCCCATGGAATTTTTCTCCCAGCGGATGGCAGGCGACATTCAGGGGCGGCAGTCCGCAAACGCGATGATTGCCGAACAGTTGGTGAATACCTTTGCACCGTTGGTACTTGAGGCGGCAATGATGGTGTTTTATCTGGTCGTGATGCTCAGGTACAGTGTTGTGCTGACGCTGATCGGGCTTTTTTCCGTGCTTGCGAATCTGGTCATCTCGCAGATTGTTCTGAAAAAGCGCATCAATATCACGCGCGTGCAGATGCGCGACGCCGGTAAGCTTGCCGGGACGACGGTTGCCGGCATTGAAATGATTGAAACCATCAAGGCAAGCGGCGCCGAAAACGGCTTTTTCGAGAAGTGGGCGGGCTACCAGGCAAGCGTCAATACCAACCAGGTGCACTTTCAGCGGATAAATCAGCTTTTCGGGCTTCTGCCGGAGCTGATCAACGCGCTCTGCGGCACGGCGGTGCTGATCACCGGCGTTTTCCTGGCGATGGAGGGGGCGTTCACCATCGGTATGATCATGGCGTTCCAGGGATTCCTTTCCTCTTTTGTTTCGCCGGCGATGACGCTGATCTCGGCAGGGCAGTCCCTGCAGGAGATGCGCACCGATATGGAGCGGATCGAGGACGTGATGAAGTATCCCACCGATCCGGTGTTTGACAGTACCCCTGCGGAGGAAGACGAGTACGACAAGCTTTCCGGCAATATTGAGCTGAAAAACGTCACCTTCGGCTATTCGCGCCTTGCAGAGCCACTGATCCGGGATTTCAGCATGACCCTGAAGCCGGGCAGCCGTGTGGCGTTTGTGGGTGCTTCCGGGTGCGGAAAGTCCACGATTGCAAAGCTCATATCCGGTCTTTATCTGCCCTGGAGCGGGGAAATCCTCTTTGACGGCAAGCCGCTGTCGGCGATTGACCGTGGCGTGTTTACGGGATCGCTTGCCGTTGTGGATCAGGACATCATTCTTTTTGAAGATACCATTGCGAACAACATCAAAATGTGGGACAATTCCATTGAGGACTTCGAGATGATCATGGCTGCCCGGGATGCGCAACTGCACGAGGATATTATGCAGCGTGAGGGCGGCTACCAGTACCGGCTGACCGAGGGGGGAAAGGATTTCTCCGGCGGGCAGCGGCAGCGT
>FR890546.1:3226-5500 GCA_000433415.1 Clostridium sp. CAG:448 | reverse complement strand
ACGATACGCGACTGCGACGAGATCATTGTCCTGAATCAGGGGAATGTCGTGGAGCGCGGAACCCACGAGGAGCTGATGCAGAACGGCGGCGTCTATACGCAGCTCGTATCAAACGAATAAGGGGGCAGAACGTATGGGTTGGTTTGACGAGCAGATCAGAGACCGCAAAAAAAATGACGATGACGCCTTTACGGAGGCGTTTGCTAATATGGCGTCTGCCGTCACCGGCAAACGGGGCAGTGCCGATTTGCACAGTGACCGCACACTGACCAAGGACGCAATCGATGAAATTCTGAAATATTACCATATCAAAAGCCGCGAGGTGCCGGATACGGTGTCCGATCTGAACGAACAACTGGAGTATTTGATGCGTCCCTACGGCATTATGCGGCGCCCGGTGAAGCTGGAGGGCAAATGGTACCGCGACGCCGTGGGCGCGATGCTGGGGGTGCTCCGGGAGAGCGGCAGGGTTGTGGCGCTTTTGCCCGCAGGGCTGTCCGGTTACAGCTATTTTGACTACGAAACCGGCAAAAGAAGGAAGGTTAACCGCCACAATCTGCAGCTGTTTGCCGAGGACGCGATTGCCTTTTACAAGCCCTTTCCGCTGCAGAAGCTCAGTCTGCCCGGGCTTGCCAGGTACATTGTCGGGACCTTTTCGGCGTCGGATTTTGTGCTGATTGCCCTGGCGACGCTTGCGCTGTCGCTTTTGGGGATGCTCACCCCGATGCTGAACAAGCTGCTGTTTGACCGCGTTCTGCTGTCGGGCAGCATGCGGCTGCTTGCCGCGATTGCCGTCTTTTTTGTCTGCGTTTCGGTGAGCACGCTGCTGATCTCTGCCGTGAAAAACATGATCACGGCGCGGATCGAAACCAAGCTGAACATTTCGGTGGAGGCGGCAACCATGATGCGCGTGATGTCGCTTCCCGCGGACTTTTTCAAGCAGTACAGCGCGGGTGAGCTTTCCAGCCGCGTCTCGCAGGTGGGAATGCTTTGCAAAATGCTGGTGTCGACGGTGCTGTCCACAGGGCTGACCTCCTTATTCTCCCTGATTTACATTTCGCAGATTTTTGTATACGCTCCGGCGCTGGTTGTGCCGGCGCTGCTGATCATTCTCGTGACCGTCGTGTTTTCGCTGATCTCGTCCCTGGTGCAGATGAAGCTCAGCACGCGGCAGATGGAGCTTTCCGGCAAGGAAAGCGGTATGACCTATTCGCTGATTACGGGGATTCAGAAAATCCGGCTGGCGGGGGCGGAGAAGCGCGCTTTCGCGAGATGGGGCAATCTCTATGCCAAAAGCGCGGATCTGGAGTACGGTCCGCCGAAGCTGATCGAGCTGAATTCGGTCATCAGTCTTGCGATCAGTCTGACGGGAACCCTTGTTATGTACAGCCTTGCGGTGAAATCGGGCATTTCGGTTGCCGATTACTACGCCTTCAATACCGCATACGGCATGGTGTCCGGCGCGTTTACCGCGCTTGCCGGCATTGCGCTGACCGCGGCGCAGATCAAACCGGTGCTGACCATGGTCAAGCCCTTTTTCGACGCGATGCCCGAGGTGTCCGACGGAAAAGAGGTACTGACCAGGCTGTCGGGTGGGATTGAGCTGAACAACGTTTCCTTCGGATACAGCGAGAATATGCCCCTTGTCATAGACGATCTGTCACTGAAAATCCGTCCCGGCCAGTATGTGGCAATCGTGGGGAAGACCGGGTGCGGCAAGTCGACGCTGATGCGCCTGCTTCTCGGGTTTGAACACCCGAGGAAGGGGGCGATCTACTACGACGGCAGGGATCTTGAAAAGATCGATTTGCGCTCGTTGCGGCGGCGGATCGGCGTCGTGATGCAGAACGGCAAGCTTTTCCAGGGGGACATCTATTCCAATATCGTGATTTCCGCGCCGTGGCTGTCCCGGCAGGACGCATGGGAAGCGGCGGAGCTTGCCGGCATTGCCGATGATATCAGAAAGATGCCGATGGAGATGGACACCGTGATCTCCGAGGGTGCGGGGGGCATTTCGGGCGGTCAGCGCCAACGGCTCATGATTGCCCGCGCGATTGCGCCAAAGCCAAAGATTCTCATGTTTGACGAGGCGACCAGCGCGCTTGACAACATCACGCAGAAAAAAATTTCGGAGTCCCTGGGCAGCCTGAAGTGCACCAGAATCGTGATTGCCCACCGCCTGTCGACCATCCGGCAGTGCGACAGAATCATTGTCCTGGAAAGGGGCAAGATCATCGAGGACGGCAAATACGAGGAACTGATTGCTAAGAACGG
>FR890546.1:1669-3106 GCA_000433415.1 Clostridium sp. CAG:448 | reverse complement strand
AAAATTTTTATTTTTTTGTAGCCTTTTCGGATTTTCAGCCGTATCAATAAACAGAAGGGAGAGAGCGCACAGTGAAAAAAAGAACCGAACGCAGGACAGAGCCCGGAACGGTGTCCCTGAATGAAAAAACGCTTTTTGTACTCTTTGACTATCAGAAGTTTGCAGGCGAACCGTCGCTTGCGGCGCTGATCGACCAAGCCGAGCACCGGTACGGCGCCGAGATTCCTGACGACGAGCTTTTCGGTGTGAGTGCGGCGGGAGAGGCGGTGCCGGCAAAGAAACCGAAGGACCCCTGGGACGGTGACTTATGAATACGATGACGGAAAAGGAAGCGCTGTACCGAGAATACCGCGAAAAGGTCAGCGGATACATTTCCTCCAGGCTTCGGAACCCGAAGGATGCGGAGGACGTTGTCAGCGAGGTGTTCCTGAAGGTGTACGAAAAGTACCACACCTTTGACGCGGAGCGGGCGTCGGTTTCGACCTGGATTTACACGATTACCAAAAACACCGTTGCGGATTATCTGCGCCGGGATCGCACGTATACCGAATTGCCCGACGATCTGTCGGATGAGGAGAACCTGTGCGACGGGATTTTGCGCGAGGAATTGCTCAAAGAGCTTGCCGGGGCGCTTGCGGCGCTTGACGAGCGGGCGCGTGCACTGATTGTTTTTCGGTATTACCGGCGGATGTCGCTCAAGGAAACGGCGGAGCGGCTTGGCGTTTCATACGCATATGTCAAGGTGCTTCACAAAAGCGCGCTGCGTGCGCTGCGTGAGGCAATGACGAAATAAAACATCAAATAATGAGAATGATGGAGGAACGGAACATGAGCGAACAGAAAAAGGAAATCAGAAACGAGCAGACCGAGCTGAACGACAAAGAGCTGGGAGAAGTCAGCGGCGGGGCAAGAGTCCTGTTTGGCAGAAAAGAAATGAAAACATGCAAAGGGTGCGGCGCGTCCATCCTGAGTACGGAGAATTATTGCGAGAAGTGCAAAAAAAAGCAGGGCTGAGGCGTTCTCTGTTTACGGAAGAACTCCGTTATTGCGGATACCGTAACAACTTTGCAGTCAACCTCAAAAAGTAAAAAATCTACGCTACCGAAACAAGAGGAGATTTCACAATGGAATACAAGATCACACCCGAACTGATTGAAAAGGCAAAAGCGGCAAAGACGCCCGAGGAACTCATGGCGCTTGCAAAGGAAAATGACATCGAACTGACAGGGGAGGAGGCAAAGTCCTGTTTTGACCGGCTGCACCCCAGAACCGGGGAGTTGTCCGACGAAGAGCTTGACAATGTTGCCGGCGGCGGCTGCCATTCTCCCAACGGGAATCTGATGACGACCTGCGGCTACAAATGCAAGCATTACGAGGAGGGGCGCAGTGAAGGTGTGAAGGGCACCTGTTTCAGATGTAAATATTGGGGGAAAGACC
>FR890546.1:0-1630 GCA_000433415.1 Clostridium sp. CAG:448 | reverse complement strand
GCCTCTCTCTGGACGACCATCATAGATGTCATCGTAGACGCGAGCGCACCCCGTCAGTGCTACCATCCGGCGAACCGAAAATAATTATAAATGACGGAGGTCAACAATGGAAAAAGAACTTATCGCGAAGGCAAAGGAAGCAAAAACCCCCGAGGAACTGATGGCTCTGGCAAAAGAAAAAGGCGTGGAAATGACCGCAGAAAAGGCACAGGTCTATTTTGATCAGTTGCATCCCAAGACCGGGGAACTGTCCGATGAGGAGTTGGACAATGTCGCCGGCGGCGGATGCTATGCAAATGACTGATATCTTTTGACCACGATCGGGCACAAATGCAAATATTATGAAGAGACCGAGAAGAATCCTTACGGCGTGAAAGGAACCTGCTGTAGATGCAAGTATTGGGACCGTGGAGCGGGAACGGGGTACGAGTTCGTTGGATCGCCGCTCAAATGTCTCAATCCGAACAACGGCAAATCCGGCAAGGCATGAGGGAATCCGGGAAAAGAGTTTTCATAATCGTGGCTATCCTGAAAGACATCCCTGCGTCATTTCCACGGTGTGATTGCGTGGGGATGCCTGAAATACAACTGAGGAGGAACATTTTGTGAATCAGGAACTGATTTCCAAGGCAAAAGAAACAAAGAGCGCAGAGGAGCTTTTGACTCTTGCAAAAGAAAACGGCGTGGAAATGACCGAGGAGAGTGCAAAGTCCTATTTTGACCAACTGCACCCGAAAACCGGGGAGCTGTCCGACGAGGAGCTGGACAATGTTTCCGGCGGCGGGTGCTATGCAAACGACGGCGCCCTGATGACCACAATCGGGTACAGGTGCAAATGCTATGAGGCAGCCCCGGATCGTTCCTTTGGCGTGAAGGGAACCTGCCACAGATGCAAGTACTGGGATATTAACAACGCGAGCGGCAACGAGGCGTTCGGTATCCCGCTCAAATGCCTGAACCCGAATAACAACAGAAAGAAATCCTGAACGGAATCATCGGAGAGGTTGCCGTGCGTTATTTATTGAATCCCGATATTGCCCTGCGCTCGTGGACGCTTGTCCCATATGCCTACTATGTCAGGGGGGAGCGGAATGCGATGGGGCTGAAAAAAGAAGAATATACATTTCTTTCCGCGTGCGACGGCAAAACGGAACTGCCCTCCCCGCAGGAAAGCCCGCTTGCCCGCAGCCTTTTTGAAGGAGGCTTTATCCGCGCGGCAAAGGACGGGGAGACCGTGTCCGATTGGAGCAGACCGATGGTCTGCTCCAATCGGTATTTTCCTGCGATGAACTGGATGATCACGGGGAAATGCAATTACAACTGCATCCACTGCTTCAACGCCGCGGACAACGCGCCGCTGATGAGTGAGTGGAGCATGGAAGAGGCGGACAGGCTGCTTGATCAGGCACGCGACTGTGGTATCAACGCCTTTACCGTCACGGGCGGCGAGCCGATGCTGCATCGGCACTTTTTCGACATTCTTGCCGGCATTTACCGCCGGGGGATGTATGTCGAGGAGCTGAACACGAACGGGTACTTTATCAATCGGGAGGCGCTTGCCCGTATGAAGGCGCTGGGGTGTATGCCGCTGATGAAAATTTCCTTTGACGGCATCGGCTATCACGACTGG
>FR890545.1:1734-4436 GCA_000433415.1 Clostridium sp. CAG:448 | reverse complement strand
CCGAACCGAAAAAGTCTTTCCGACCGCCTCGGTTTCCTGACACCCCGCGTACCGAAAATCCGCCGTGCGGGCAACCAGAGTCACCGCTCCGTCCCCACAAAGCGCCTGTACCTGGCAAAACGAAAAACCCTCAACGGCGTAAACGCTCTCACTGTCCGGACAGGAGAGCACAAACGGGTACCGCCCCGGAACCGCATCCTTTGAAACCCGGAAGTGGAGAAGCACCAGCGTACCGACCGCGTCCGTATTTTCCGTTCCGTCCCACAAAAGGCGCAAATACGAATCGGTCTGCTCCTCCACCGGCGCGACCGTCAGGTGCAATCCGTCTGACGCATCCTCCCCTGCCGGCAGTTCCGCCGCCAAAAAGGAAAAGAAGCGCGCCTCATAACGCAATTCAAGCAGCATACCACAGAATCCTGTATTCCGCTCGGTCGACACCGCAAGCGTAACCTCTTCGCCTGCAGCGGCAAATACACAGCCGGCGCGAACCGTTACACTGCCCGCTTCTTCCTCGTCCGTATCCCCCCGCGACGGCAGTTGCGCACTCAAAAGCATCAGGCACAACAGCACCGGAACAAGAATATATGCACGCACGTCTGCTCTCATTTCCATTCCTCCGCCAAAATCATGAAGGAACAGCGACGTTCCCCTACATTATATACGATTTTTCATTTTTTAGCAATAGGAAGAAAAAATTTTTCCGAAAAAATCACGCATAAATCCGCCGTGCGCGGTGCAAACTGATGGTGACACAAAAGAAACGCGAGAATCTGCCGGAATACCTGCGGATGCGTTCGTAATCTTTTTTGTCCGCAGGTCCGGCGAATTCCGATCGCCTCCGGAACCGATCGGACTGTGTGAAAAACCCGGACAGAGGTCTGCTTTTTCCACAGGGATATTTTCCGTAATTGCGCCATGGGCGCCCGGCGGGATGTGCATTTGCGACTCCTGCCGGTACATAACGGGAACGGCAAGACCAACCCGCTATGTGTAATCGGAGCAATACCGCATAACCCCCACGGTATCGTCAAGCCGTAAAACGGATCTTTTGCGTTGCAATCACAGCCAAAAACAGATTTCGGATATACGGCGTACCGCGTTATAAGGAATTGCCTCAATACAGAGAGAAAGGATCTTCACAATCATGAGTAAATTGCATATCAGCGTACGTGTTGTCGCCGTTTTCCTGCTGCTTTTCCTCTTGTCCGCCGCATCCATGACTGCGTGCTCTCCGGATGACGGAAAGGTCGACGATACGACCGTAACTACCAAAACAACCGAAACAACCACCAAGGAACCTATGACCACGACGCAACCCGGAACCACCGCTTCTCCGGGAACCACAATGCCCGGAACCACCGGCATGCCCGGCACAACGACCAACGGCACGACCGACGCGCAGACAACCGTTCCCACACTCCCTTAAAATACGGCAGACCGCCAAAAAGTCCCCGGAAGCACCCGGGGACTCTCTTTATATCCGATTTTCAACAAATCCCATACGACAACACCGGGCAGCAATCGAAAAAATCTGCGGGCAGCGATGCCGCCAGATCCGGTTCCGCACCGCATGTGGAGGCGGAAAAGGAAAGCGGCGCGGATGCCTTGTGGCCGGCACTTCTGCCGTGAATAATCAGCTCGTAACTGTGATCCGCTATCACAACATGCTCAATCAGTCTGACGCCGACGGCACTCAACACATTGTCTACGTTGCGCGTGACCTCCAGATCACTGCCGGACGGCACCGGAATGCCGCCGGGATGGTTGTGTGCCAGAATCACGCCCGAAGAACGGTGGAACAGCGCCTGCTCCGCCACGGTCCGGTACGTAATTGCCGTACTGTTGACCGCGCCCTCTGCAAGCAGAACAGTGTCCTGCAGATTCATCCCGTTGTCAAACAGCAACATGTACACGCGTTCATTCCGCACACCGATAAACAGATCCCGCAAGTACGCAATGACCGCTTTCATGGAGCGGTAACTGACCTGTTTTTTGGTCTTCTCCAAACAACTTCGGCGGTAAACATCCGAAACCAAACGGAACAGGATCGCCGTATGCATTTTAACACCGCTGACCTGGCAAAGCTCCCTTGGCTCGGCGGAAAGAACGCCGTGCAGATCGGAAAAGCGGTCCAGCAGGGCATGTGCCAGTTCATTGGTATCGGCACGCGGCACGGAATAAAACAGCAACATTTCCAAAACCTCATGTTCTGCGAATCCGTCCAATCCCTGTGAAAGATACCTCTGTTTCATGCGTTCCCGATGCCCCTCATGCGGGTTCTTCTTCTCCACCATTTCCCTATTCGTCTCTTTCCGTCAGAATTATGCAAAAAAGACTTTTCGCATACCATTCCATTATACTCATCAATGACGCCAATGTCAATATATTTTGCACAAATTCCCGACTTTCGACAAAAATCGTCGTCAAAATCAGGCAAACCGACGGAAAAGGACCCCCGCATCACTGTTTGCGGGGATCCTCCAGATCATGCTGCTCAGGCAAGACCGTTATAAAAAACTTCTTCTACACTGCCGTCAGCAAGCAGCACGCCGAAATGAACAGGCACTTTTGCCTCGGTCTTTTCGGTGGTTTCCGGTTCCTTTGTCGTATCGGGCGCCTTGGTCGTATCCTCAGGCTTTTTCGTCGTGGACTCCGGCTTCTTCGTCGTGGACTCCGGCTTCTTCGTTGTGGACTCCGGCTTT
>FR890545.1:0-1650 GCA_000433415.1 Clostridium sp. CAG:448 | reverse complement strand
GTGGACTCCGGCTTTTTCGTCGTGGACTCCGCTTTTTTCGTGGTATCTTCCGGTTTCTTGTTATCATCGCTGCTGCAGGCAGCCAAAGGGGCAGCCATCATGGCGGCGGCGAGCAAAATAGCAAATACTTTTTTCATGATTTTTTCCTCCGTTCACAATCATTCCTGAATTTCCTGCCGAACCAAACAGTCCAGCATCTCCTGTGAGATTGTTGTTCCCACAGGCGAAAAGTAGCAAAAACTACCCTTGTCGGTCTCCCACAGCGCAAACTGCACGGCAGTCTCCGATGTACTCCCCCGGCTGTAAAGCAAGACACGGCACCCGTTGATCCAACTTTCCCCGATCGGAATCGACCCGGACGTTTCGTAAAGGAAGAAGCGTTCTTTTCTGGCGCGTAATTCTCCACCGCTCTCGTAGTGAATACTGCCAAACGCGGGCTGATCATCGGTTTGTATCAGATAACAGGATACAATCTCGTCACCTTTTACAACAGGGATTTTTACACCCAACTCCTCCTCCAACGCACTCTGCGTCATTCCGGCTGACAGACCGGACTGTCCCTTCGGGGACATCAGGCAGACGTTGCACTCATCCGGAGCGGACAACACGTCACCGAATTCCTGATACGGTCCGTACAGAACGCGCGTCGTGGTCGTCGGATCCTGCCGACCCGTCTGCCTTGCGATCAGGAAACTCCCGCAAACAAGGCAAATGCAGGCGGCGACTGCGGAGAATACCTTCATTGTCATCATCCGTTTTTTTCGGCAGCGGGCAAGCATCAGCCGCGCCATTTTTTCGGCGGAATCGGTGTTTATGGCTTCTTCGATGTACTGTTCATCCAGCAGATCGGGCAATTCCGCCATGATATGTTGTTTTTCACGATCAGACAAAATGGTATCCCTCCTTTTCCAAAAACACGCGCAAGGATTTTCTGATTCTGTACAAGCGAACATTCACAAGCGAGCGCGACATACCGAAGCGTTCGGCAAGATCGTCCGGGCTTTCGCAAAGATAGTAGCGACGCACGAACAGCACCCGATCCTCCTCATGCAGTGTTGACATGAAGCGGTTGAAATGCTCCTTGAGTTCCCCGTCATCCGTTTCCGGCGCTTCTGCCACCGGAATCTCGGTCAGTTCAGAGAGGGATAACAGGTATTCGGATCCGGCGCGTTCCCGTTTCCGCTTCCGATAGCGGTCAATGGAAATCTGACGGACCAGCTTGCAAAGAAATGCTTTCAGGTAGCGGGGACTGTACGGCGGGATGATGTTCCAGATCTTGAGATACAGATCATTGACGCATTCCTCGGCATCCGTGCGATTGTTTAGAATCGCCATCGAAACCGCTTCCAACATTGATCCGTATTTCTTTTGTAGCTGTAAAAGACCGTCTTCCGACCGCTCAAACAGCAATGCAATGATCTCTGCATCCTCCATTGTTGGGTCCCCTTTCGCTTTTTGAGTACTCACACAATATAACGCCGAAAAAAAGGATTTGTTACAGAAAAATCGAAAAAAACAAAAAATTTTTATTTTTTCTGCCGCCCACCGGGAACCGCAAGCAAAAAAGGAGCCAAAAACAGCCCCTTTTCTCTGTTTCCCGCGGAATCGTTTTCACAGTCCCGCGGGTATTTCTTTTTTTCACGCTTCCTT
>FR890544.1:24849-27020 GCA_000433415.1 Clostridium sp. CAG:448 | reverse complement strand
TGCGCCCGGACATGCTTGCCACCGATGTCGGAAGTATCGTCGAGGGCGAGGAGGCTGTCCGCATCGGTCTGATTGATCAGGTCGGCGGACTGTGTGACGCACTGGAATGCCTGCGCGGTCAAATCCGGGAACGGAAGCAGAAAAAGGAAAAACGGTAATCATTCCCTGTCAGAGGCATTGGGCATTTTGACGAAGCCACTTTTGCGGTTTGCGCCTTTTCGGGGTCGTTAAAAAATTAACCGGTCACAAAGGAAAAGTATATTATGTAATGAAGGGAAAAGTCGTACAGGACGCGGCTTTTCCCTTCATTCCGTTAAATATTTGTCAGGGTTGCCTGATAATTTTTTCACACTGTGAGTATTCCATAAAAAACGCACGCGAATTTCGGCAAAAATTCAGGTAATATTCCACGAAAAAAATTGTCGCTTCTCCCTTGCAAAAGATGCGGAAATTTGCTATAATAGAACGTGAATGAATACCCATTTCATCATTCTGCAAACGGAGGAAACAGCATGAAAATTCTGGTTGTCAATGCCGGAAGCTCGTCATTGAAGTATCAGCTCTTTGATATGGACGCGCATACGGTACTTGCCAAGGGTCTTTGCGAAAAGATCGGTCTGTCCGGCGCCATTACACACAAGCGCCCCGGCAAACCGAACTATGAAGCCGATTACCCCATGCCGACACACAACGAAGCGATTGCTTTGGTTCTGAAACTGCTGACCGATCCGGAATACGGCGTGATCGACAGCGTTGATGAGATTACCGCAGTCGGTCATCGGTTCGCACACGGCGGAAAGATCACAAAATCAAGCATTCTGGACGACGACACCATGCACTACATCGAATCCATCATTCCGATCAATCCCCTGCACGGTCCCCCTGCCATCAAGGGTGTGAACGCCTGCCGGGCGCTGATGCCGGGTAAGCCGATGGTCGGTGTGTTCGACACGTCTTTCTACAGCACGTTAGACAAAAAAGCTTATGTCTATGCCCTGCCCTATGAGTGGTACGAAAAATACGGTGTACGCCGTTATGGCTTCCATGGCACCTCTCACCGTTTTGTTTCCGCGGAAGCGGCAAAATTCGTGGGACGCCCCATTGAGGAACTGAAAATCGTCACCTGCCACATCGGCAGCGGCTCTTCCATCTCCGCCGTCAAGTACGGCAAGGCAGTGGATACTTCCATGGGATTCACCCCGCAGGAAGGCATTCCGATGGGAACGCGCTGCGGTTCCATTGACCCCTCCATCATTCCCTACATCATGGAAAAGACCGGTATGACCCCGGGCGAGGTCAACGACGCGATGAACAAGAAATCCGGTCTCCTCGGTGTTTCCGGCGTTTCCAACGATGCACGTGACGTTTGGGCGGCAGCCGACGCCGGCAACGAACGCGCCAAACTGGCGATGGACATCATGATCCACAATGCCAAGAAAATCATCGGCAGTTACATTGCCGAGATGAACGGCATTGACGTTCTGGTATTCACAGCCGGCATGGGCGAAAACGACCGCCTGATGCGTGAATTGGTTGCTTCCGATATGGAATATCTGGGCATTGCCATTGATAAAGAAGTCAACAAGAACGGTCCGCGCGGCGAGAACCTGGACATTTCCGCAAAGGATTCCCGCGTGAAGGTTGTGGTCATCCCCACCGACGAAGAGTTCATGATCGCCAAGGATACCGAGGCGCTGGTGAAATAAAAAGTTATTTTAAATTGAAAGGATACATAAAAATGGCACAGTCATCATTTGAAATCAAAAAGGAAATCTGCGACATCGGCAAGCGTATTTACGATCACGGTTTCGTAGCAGCCAACGACGGTAATATTTCCGTCAAGGTCGGTCCCAACGAATTCTACTGCACTCCGACAGGCGTGTCCAAGGGTTACATGACCCCGGACATGGTAATCCGCATTGACGGTCAGGGCAACAAGATCGAGGGCAGACTCAACCCCTCCTCCGAAATCAAGATGCACATGAGAGTTTATCAGGAAAGACCTGACGTAAACGCCGTCGTGCACGCACACCCGCCGATTGCGACCGCATTCACCGTTGCAAACATCCCCCTGGATGCTTACATCCTCCCCGAGGCTGTTCTGACCATCGGCGATGTTCCGACCTGTGATTACGGTACCCCTTCCACCATGGAGATTCCGGATTCCCTGA
>FR890544.1:21812-24796 GCA_000433415.1 Clostridium sp. CAG:448 | reverse complement strand
CTGCTCAAGAACCACGGCGCTCTGACCGTCGGCAACACCCTTCTGAAGGCTTGCTTCACCATGGAAGAGGTGGAATTCAACGCAAAGATCAACTTCTACGCACGTCAGCTCGGCGGTCTGGACGAGATCCCCTGCGAGGAGTTGGAAAAGCTCATGGAACTGCGCAAGAAGTTCAACATGCCCGGCAAGCACCCCGGCTGCAAGAGATGCCCCAACCTCGGTACAGACAAGTGCCGCTGCAAGGACAATCTGCATAAGTGCGACGGCAGTTGCAACCCCAACAACAATGCGCCTGCCAACTCCAACGACGCGCTGGTTGCCGAAATCACCAAAAAGGTCCTCGCTTCCCTTGGCAAGTAATTCCTGACGGAATAAAAAAGCAAAAGGAAAGGAGCTGAACAATATGGCAATCAATTGGACTGAGGCGCAGATCGCCGACATTGTTTCCAAGGTCATCGCCGGCATGGGCGAGCAGACCCTGGTCAACGACAAGGAATGGGACGCCACCCAATATCACGGCAGAAAGCTGATCGGCATTTTCGAAACGATGGAGGAAGCCATTGACGCTGCAAGCGCCGGTTACGCCGCCATCCGTGCCATGTCCGTGGCGCAGAGAGAAACGCTGATCTCTTCCATCCGCACCTATTGCCGCAACGAAGCCCGCATCATGGCGGAGCTCGGTGTTGCGGAAACGCACATGGGTCGTGTGGATCACAAAACCGCAAAACACATTCTGGTTGCGGACAAAACGCCGGGCACCGAGGACATCGTTGCCGAAGCCAAGACCGGTGACTGCGGTCTGACACTGACGGAGCGCGCCCCCTTCGGCGTTGTCGGTGCCATTACCCCTTCCACCAACCCGTCCGAAACCGTTATCTGTAACTCCATGGGTATGATCGCCGCCGGCAACGGCGTTGTGTTCAACCCGCATCCGGGTGCAATTGCCACTTCCAACTATGCGGTGGATTTGGTTAATCGTGCCGTGTTCGCCGCAGGCGGTCCCAAGGTACTGGTTGCATCGGTACGCAAGCCCACCATGGACACCGCACAGGTGATGTACAAGCATCCCGCCATCCGTCTGCTGGTCTGCACCGGCGGTCCCGGTGTGGTAAAGGCTGTGCTCTCCTCCGGTAAGAAGGCAATCGGTGCCGGTGCCGGCAACCCGCCCGTCATTGTGGACGATACTGCCGACATCGAAAAGGCAGCAAAGGACATCATCGACGGCTGCACCTTCGACAACAACCTTCCCTGCATTGCAGAAAAAGAAGTTTTTGTCTTTGACAATGTTGCCGACCGTCTGATCGCCGGCATGCTCCGCAACGGCTGCATTAAGCTGACCCGTGAGCAGGCAGACGAATTGGCAAAGGTCGTTGTCGTAGAGAAGACGGATTCCAAGACCGGTAAAGTCACCCGCAGTGTCAACCGTGACTGCGTAGGACGTGACTGCCGCGTCATTCTCAAAAAGATCGGCATTGAGGTCGGTCCGGAGATCCGCTGCGCCATCGCCGAGGTTCCCTTTGAGCACACATTCGTGCAGACGGAGCTGATGATGCCGATTTTGGGCATTGTCCGCGTCAAGGACATCGACGAAGCCATCGACCTTGCGGTCAAGGCGGAGCACGGAAACCGTCACACAGCACATATGCATTCCAAGAACATCGATAATCTGTCCCGCTTCGCCAAGGCGATCGAGACGACCATCTTTGTCAAGAATGCGCCCTCCTACGCAGGAATCGGGTTCGGCGGCGAAGGTCATACCACCTTCACCATCGCAGGTCCCACCGGCGAAGGAATCACATCGGCAAAGAGCTACACGCGTCTGCGCCGCTGTGTCATGGCGGACCATTTCAGAATCATCTGAGTCCGCAAGAAAAAGCAGAAAGGAAGTTTTAGAGTATGGATATGTCTTCTGCACAGATTGAAAACATTGTCCGTCAGGTACTTGCCGGCATGAACGGTTCTGTCGCTCCCGCGACAAACGGTGACCTGCCCAAGACCGCGCACGTTGCGATGCTTGTCGATAAGAAGAAATTTGAAGTCAAGGAATTCCCGATTCCCGAACTGACCGACGACGATATTCTCGTCCGCGTCGAGGGTGCGGGTGTCTGCGGCACCGACGTACACGAGTGGAGAGCCGACCCGTTCGGTCTGATCCCGGTGGTACTCGGTCACGAGGGCACCGGCGAGGTCGTTTACCTTGGCAAGAACATCAAGTGCGACACCGCAGGCAAGCCGCTGAAGGTCGGTGACAAGCTGGTCACATCGGTCATCAGCTGCGGCGACTGCTATGTCTGCCGTATGGTTCCCGGTCGTACTAACCTCTGCGACAATCAGGGCGTTTTCGGTCTGATCGGCGACAAGAGAGGTCAGAGTGAGAACAACCGTCTGAACGGCTGGTTCTCCGATTACATGCTCATCCGCGGCGCGGGTGCCACTTACTTCCAGGTCAATGACCTGAACCTCAACCAGCGTATGCTTCTGGAACTGGCAACCGTGTGCGTACACGCTCTGGAGCGCGGACAGTCCACGGGTCTGATCAATTTCGGTTCCAAGGTGCTTCTGCAGGGTTGCGGTCCTGTCGGTTTGGTTATGCTGTGCGTCCTGCGCGCCGCCGGTATCAACTACATCATTGCGGTTGACGGCAACGAGGATCGTCTGAAGATCGCCGAGAAGCTGGGCGCAAAGAAGACCATTTGCTTCAAGCGTCCCGATGAAGACACGCTTGAGAAGCGCGTTGCCAAGGTCAAGGAAATCGCCAACGGTGTCGGTGTTGACTTTGCTTACCAGTGCACCGGTGCTCCTGCGGCTGCTGCTGATATTTACAGCTACATCCGTCGCGGCGGCGGTATGTGCGAGATGGGCTTCTTCGTCAACAACGGTGAATATTCGGTCAACCCGCACCTTGCTATGTGCAATAAGGAAATCAACATTGTCGGTTCCTGGGACTACAGCGCCGAGGATTAACCCAAGACAATGGCATCCCC
>FR890544.1:11608-21772 GCA_000433415.1 Clostridium sp. CAG:448 | reverse complement strand
ATCCCGGTTGAGAGCCTGATTACGCATTCCTTCCCGCTGGATCAGATGAACGAAGCGATGGAAACCAACGTCGCACAGAAGGGCATCAAGATCTGCTACATTGCAAAATAAGTGCAGCCGGAATTCCCTGTTCCCGACCGCCTCTGAATCAGAGAACGGTACGGACGGAACCGGCATACAACGGAAAGGATATACCATATGGCAGCACTCGGAATGATCGAAGTCTACGGCTTCACGACGGCAATTGTCGTTGCGGACACCGTTGCCAAAGCGGCAGATGTCAAAGTCGTTGCCATTGACAGAAACAAACCCGCAAACGCGGATAAGTGCGAAGTCCCGCTGGTTATGATCGTCAAATTTGAGGGCGACCCCGCAGCCGTGGAATCCGCGGCAGAGCTGGGCATCAACGAGGCAAAAAAGCGCGGGTTGTTTATCACATCCAAAATCAATCCCGGTCTTTCGCCGGACGTTGAGTGGTTCGCGCATCTGAATGCACTCGGACGTGATAAGCTCCGCAATCTTCCGCAAAAGAAGGCGGCACGCGGCTCTTCCCGCACCGCTAAAAAAACCAATTCCAATGTTTAATCGGCTGTCCGGCACTTGGCGTCGGCACTGATTGATAAATTCACCCTACAAAAAACAAAATGAAACAATAAAAAGGAGAAAAAATTATGAAACTCGCACTTGGTATGGTTGAAACCAGAGGTCTTGTCGCTGCAATCGAGGCAGCAGATGCAATGGTCAAAGCAGCAAACGTTCAGCTGATCGGCTCCGAGAAGATCGGTAGCGGACTCGTGAGCGTCATGGTCCGCGGCGACGTGGGCGCTGTAAAGTCCGCTGTTGAGGCTGGTGGCGCTGCCGCTTCCAGACTCGGCGAAGTCATCGCTACACACGTCATCCCGGCTCCTCACGACGATGTTGAGCTCCTTCTGCCCAAAATCGGCTGATCAGTCACCGAAAACAAGCAAGAGGTAAAGAATGGATAACGCAATAGCGTTGCTCGAAGTGCAGGCAATGGTAACTGCCATTGTCGGTCTTGACGCAATGGTCAAGGCGGCGGATGTAAAGCTGATTCATGTCGAGAAACGCTTGGGCGGCAGACTGGTAACGGTCGTCGTTGAAGGTTCGGTTTCCGCGGTGCAAGCCGCCGCGGAAGCCGGCAAAACGGCGGCAGCAGAGGTCGGATCCGTGAAGCTGTGCGAGGTTATCGCACGTCCTCACCCCGACATCATGCGTTTTCTCAAGACAGACGGTGTTTAAGGGTGCCGCGCATTCTGCCATCAGAATGATGCGGTGAAACCCTGATTCCGTCGGTTCCACTTATTCTGATTACATATTTCTTTCAAAGGAGGAAATAAAGATGGAAGCTCTCGGTATGGTTGAAACCAGAGGTCTTGTTGCCGCAATTGAGGCAGCGGATGCGATGGTAAAGGCTGCGAATGTCCAGTTGATCGGCTCCGAAAAAATCGGTAGCGGGCTCGTGAGCGTCATGGTCCGCGGCGATGTGGGTGCCGTCAAGGCTGCCGTTGAGGCAGGCGGTGCTGCTGCATCCAGACTTGGCGAGGTCATTGCCACACATGTCATTCCCAGACCGCATTCCGACGTGGAGTATCTGCTCCCCAAGATTGGCTGATTTCGCCGGCTTTGAGACGTGCCGTGTCGACCGGTATCATGCTTGCGCCAGTACGGTACATTTCAATGGCAAGGTGCTTCCGGAGGTTTCTCCCTTCCCTTTTGTGGGCGGGAGACCTCCGGCTCCCCGGCATCCAAAAGGAAGATCTCCGGACGCGGATGTATAAACGCATTTTATGCTTCGGCGTCTGTGATTTTCCGATTTGAGATTTGAACTGATAAGAGAAACGAGGATAAAACTATGGCACTTACAAGTGAGCAGGTCGCCGCGATCGTGCGACAGGTGTTGACCAATCTTGACGCCCCGCCTGCAGATCCCGCAGATATGAAAATTCCTGTCGGTATCTCCAACAGACATATTCATCTGACCAAGGAGGATTTGGAAACGCTGTTTGGTCCCGGCTATGAGCTGACCCCTATCAAGGATCTTTCTCAACCCGGACAATATGCCTGCAAAGAACAGTTGACGCTGATCGGTCCGTCTATGCGTCCCATTGAGGGCGTGCGCGTGCTCGGTCCGCTCCGCAAGCGCAGTCAGGTTGAAATTTCCGTGACCGATTCCTATGTACTGAAAGTCAAGCCTCCCGTACGTGAATCCGGTGATTTGGACGGTTCCGCACCGATCACCATTGTCGGTCCCAAGGGCATTCTGCAACTGAAAGAGGGTTGCATCATTGCCAACCGTCATATTCACATGAGTCCGGCAGATGCCGCAAAATTCGGCGTTCACGACGGAGAATACATCAATGTGGATGCCTTCAGCGGCACAAAACGCACCCGGTGGTATGACGTGCAGATCCGTGTCAGCAATCAATTCAGACTGGAAATGCATATTGATACCGACGATGCCAATGCAGTCGGTTTCAAAAACGGCAGTACCGTAACCGTTGTCAAGGACTGAGGTTTTACACATGATTAAAGGAAAAGTAACCGGAACAATTGTCTCCACAAACAAATTCGATTCCCTGCGCGGCTTCAAGTTTTTGGAAGTCCGCCTGATGGAGGGCACTCTTCTGACCGACAACTACATGGTTGCGGTTGACCGTACCATCAGCGCAGGGATCGGCGAAGAAGTTCTGATTGTGACAGGAAGCAGCGCGCGCGTTGCGGTCGGCGATCAGAATGCACCTGTCGATGCTGTCATCGTCGGAATTGTCGATAAAATGGCGGAATAACATTTCGTCTCACTATTCTATCTGAAAGGATCCGATCCGAATTATGCCCGGACTTGAATTAAAAAGTATTTTACAAAAACAAGGCGTTGTCGGCGCAGGTGGAGCGGGATTTCCCTCCTATGCAAAACTGACATCAGGCGCCGACCTGCTTGTTATTAACTGCATTGAATGCGAGCCGCTTATGTACACGGACTATATGTTGGTTCAGCGAAACCTGGACCGTGTGGTCGAAGGCGCACGCGCGGTTATGGAGTTCACCAGCATCAAAAATGCCATCCTTGCGATCAAGGCATACCGTGCCATGACGCTGGGACTTGCGGACAATCAGGAGCTTGCTCCCGGTGTTCATGTCAAGACCGTTCCCAACATCTACCCGATGGGTGATGAGATCAACCTGATTTATCAGGTTTCCGGTCGTTTGATCAAGCCGGGCAATCTGCCCATTACGCAGGGAGTTATCGTATACAACGTTGAAACCGTTTTCAATATGAGCGCCGCAATCCGGCAGGACAAACCCGTCATTGAAAAGTGGTTGACCATCGGCGGAGACATTCCGGAAGCCTACGTAGTACGCGTACCGATCGGCATGCGGATCAGTGATGTGCTTGCGGCAATGAAGGTACAGCTGCGACCGCATCATGTGATGTTTGACGGTGGTCCCGCAATGGGCACACTCAAAAATCCGCAATCAGACGTGGTTGTCAAAACAACCAATGCGTTGATTTTGGTTCCGGATGACATTCCCGCCGTTGTCAACAAAGAGCGCTCTGCCTCGCAGATCCTCAGTCTTGCATCCTCTGCCTGCTGCCAGTGCACGCGTTGCACCGATCTGTGCCCGCGTCACCTGTTGGGATACCCGCTGGAGCCGCACAAAATGGTGCGTTCCACACTGAGTGCAGCACAGGCAGATCCCGAACTGATCCGTTCCGCAAGTCTGTGCTGCGGCTGTGACATCTGCGGCACGTTCGCTTGCTGTCAGGGCATTTCGCCGATGATGGTCATCAAGGAATATAAGAAGATTCTGGCGAAGAACAAGATGAAGTACGTTGCTTCAGCCGATGAGGTCTTTACACCCAGCCCGGAGCGCGACGGCAGAATGTTGGTTTCTCAGCGTTGGAAAGAAGTATTGGGCGTTGCACGCTTCGACAAGCATCCCACCTTTGTTTCGGATAAGCTGGTTGCAAAGCAGGTTGAGATCCGGATGCAGCAGCACATCGGCGCACCGTCTGTTCCCTGCGTCAATGTGGGCGATACGGTAGAAGAAGGGCAGATGATTGCCGGCGCCGGAAACGGTCTTTCCGTTCCGCAGTACGCCTCCATCTCCGGAAAAGTGACATTTGTAGACGCACAGAAAATTGTAATTGAAGCATAAATCAGCGGCAATGCCGCACGATGGATTGAGGTAAAATATGTATCAGGCAGTAGGCGTTATAGAATTAAAGAGTATTGCAAAAGGCATTGAGGCAACCGATGCGGCTCTGAAAAGCGCGGGAATCAGTCTGGTTTCCGCACATCCGGCTTGCCCCGGCAAATTTGAAATGATTCTGACCGGTGCCATCGCCGATGTAGCGGCGGCGGTCGAGCATGTCAAATCCCGTTTCGACCAGAAGCTGATCGATTCCTCCGTGATGGGACGGATCGATGAGCAGGTGGTTGTGGCGCTCTTTGGCACCAATGCCCCCAAAAAGGAAGGCAGTTTGGGAATCATAGAAACCTTCTCCGCCGCAAGTGTCATCAAAGCCGCAGATATTGCGGTCAAAACGGCAAAGGTTTCCATTTATGAGTTGCGTGTATCCCGCGGTATGGGCGGAAAGGGCGTTGTTCTTCTGACCGGCGACGTGGGAGATGTGACTGCCGCAGTTGAGGCAGGCGCACAGTATGCAAAGGATCAGGGACTGTTCGGTCAGTCCGCTGTGATTCCCGCACCGCATGCGGAGTTGTGGGAACAAATCTGATAACAAAGGTAGGCATCTGATATGGGTGAAATAAAGTTTGAATTGCCGAAGAGTCCCCGTATTCCCCGGTTGGTTTCTCATTTATTTGCCAAAATGCCGGAAATCGAGGCGGATCGCGCAGAGCTGATTACGGAGAGCTACCGTCAGACGGAGGATCTTCCCATCATCAAGCGCCGCAGCGCGGCATTCCGCCATATTCTTGAAAATATTCCGATCGTCATCCGCCCGGATGAATTGATCGTCGGTTCCAATACCATCTCACCGCGCAGTTGCCAAACATTCCCGGAGTATTCCTATGAATGGCTGGAAAAAGAGTATGACACGGTTGCCACCCGCGAAGCGGATCCGTTCTATATTGCTCCCGAAACGGTAGAGCGTCTGAAGAAAGTGTACCCCTACTGGAAGGGCAAAACCTGTTCGGATCTTGCGGCGCAGTTCATGGATCCGGACGTGTTGGATGTATTTTTACACCATGGCATGTTTACGGTCGGCAACTACTTTTATAACGGCATCGGTCATGTCTGTGTAGACTATGGCAAGGTGCTTGCGATCGGTTATGAAGGATTTATCCGGGAAGCCAAGGAAAAGCTCTCTGCGCTGTGTCTGACAGACGGCTCCTATATCCGCAAAAAGCAGTTTTTGGAAGCAGTGATTGAAAGCTGCGAAGCTGTGATCGGGTATGCGCACCGTTATGCCGCACTTGCAAAAAAAGAGGCGGACGCCTGCACCGATCCGGTGCGTAAGGAAGAGCTACTGCACATTGCGGAAAACTGCACGCAGGTTCCCGCCAAGGGTGCGCGCAATTTCTGGGAGGCATGCCAGTCTTTCTGGTTTATCCAACAGCTCCTGCAGTGTGAATCCAGCGGTCACTCCATTTCCCCGGGGCGTTTTGACCAGTATATGTACCCGTATTTCAAGGCGGATCTCGACGCAGGTCGGATCACGCACGAAGCGGCGCAGGAATTACTGGATTGCATCTGGGTCAAATTCAATGATCTCAACAAGGTGCGTGACGCAGCCTCGGCCGAGGGCTTTGCCGGGTATTCTCTGTTCCAGAACCTGATTGTGGGCGGTCAGAACGAGGACGGCGAGGATGTCACCAACGACCTTTCCTATATGTGCATGGAAGCAACCGTTCATGTGGCGCTTCCAATGCCTTCCCTGTCTATCCGTGTTTGGAATCTGACACCGCATGATCTGCTGATCAAAGCCGCCGCCGTCACCCGCGAAGGACACGGCGTACCGGCTTACTACAATGACGAGGTCATTATTCCGGCACTGATGTCCCGCGGCGCCTCTCTTGCAGAGGCACGTTCCTACTGCATCATCGGTTGCGTAGAACCGCAGGTTCCGCACCGCACGGACGGTTGGCATGACGCAGCATTCTTCAATATGTGCCGCCCGCTTGAGATGGTCTTCTCTCAGGGAGTGGACCAGGGCAAGCAGATCGGTCCCCGTACCAAGGACGTCACCGAAATGACTTCTTTTGAGGAGTTTTTCGACGCCTATAAAGAGCAGGAACTGCATTTTATCCGCATGATGGTCAACGCCGACAATGCAGTCGATATGGCACATGCAATTCGTTGCCCGTTGCCCTTCCAATCCTGCATGGTGGATGATTGCATGGAACGCGGTCTGGCAATGCAGGAAGGCGGCGCGGTGTACAACTTCACCGGTCCGCAGGGCTTTGGCATTGCCAACGTCACGGACTCTCTGAATGCAATCCGCACGCTCGTTTTTGAGCGAAAAGCCGTTTCCATGGCAGAGTACAAGCAGGCACTCGCCGACAACTTCGGCAAGGGCTACATTCCCAAGAAGGCAGAAGAACTGACCACACAGGTGGCACAGGCAGTTGCCGCCGCTGGTGGTGAAGTGACCGCGGATACCGTGCGCAATCTCTACAACACCTTCTCTTCCGGCGAGCTGGTCTCCCCCGAAAAGCGCGCACGCTACGATGAAATTCTGACCATGATCAACGAATTACCGAAATACGGCAACGATCTGCCGGAGATCGACCATTTTGCGCGTGAGGTCGGCGAAACATACACGGCTCCCCTGCCGCAGTTCCGCAATCCGCGCGGAGGTATTTTCCAGGCGGGTCTTTACCCGGTTTCCGCGAATGTACCGCTTGGCTATCAGACCGGCGCTACACCGGACGGCAGACTTGCCTTTACCCCCATCGCAGACGGTGTGGGGCCGATGTCCGGCAGAGATACGCTGGGTCCGACGGCAACCGCAAACTCGGTCGCCCGTCTGAATCACGCTGACGCTTCCAACGGCACGCTGTTCAACCAGAAATTCCATCCCTCGGCACTTGCCGGTGCACAGGGACTGGAAAAATTTGCAGCATACCTGCACGGGTTCTTTGACCAGAAGGGCATGCACGCGCAATATAACGTTGTTTCCAGAGAAACGCTTCTGGATGCGCAAAAGCACCCCGAAAACTACAGAAATCTTGTGGTCCGCGTTGCCGGATACAGTGCGCTCTTCACGACGCTGTCCCGCTCTTTGCAGGATGATATCATCAACCGTACCACGCAGGAAGGCTTCTGAACCTTTGCGGGCATCACCGCGCAATCGCACATTGGATTGACGCGGTGAAGCCTTTATCAAAATCAACAATCAGGAAAGGAGAAGGGCGATGGCAGAAAGCTATTACGACAGAACAGGACGTATTTTTGACATTCAGCGCTACTCCATTCACGACGGACCCGGTATCCGCACCATTGTCTTTCTGAAAGGCTGTTATCTGCGCTGCAGATGGTGCTGTAATCCGGAGTCCCAGGAATACGGAATCCAGTCCCTGACTCTTGCCGGAAAGACAAAAACGGTCGGTCGGGATGTCAGCGTGCGTGAACTGTTGCCGGAAATCTGCAAAGACCGGATTTACTTTACACGCAGCGGCGGCGGTATCACCCTTTCCGGCGGGGAGTGCATGGCGCAGCCGGAGTTTGCGGAAGCATTGCTCCGTGCCATTCACGACGATGGTATCAACACTGCCATTGAAACAACCGCCTACGCAAAGCGTGAGGTTGTAGAGGCAATTATTCCGCACGTGGATCATATCATGATGGACATCAAGCATATGGATCCGGAGAAGCACAAGGCGTATACCGGTGTTTCCAATGAACTGATTCTCTCCAACGCGCGTTTTATCGCGGAGAATGCGGCGCATCTGATTATACGCGTTCCCACCATTCCGACATTCAACGCAACACCGGAAGAAATCCGTGCGATTGCCGCTTTTGCGGATTCCCTGCCGCATGTCACCGAGCTTCATCTGCTTCCCTACCATCGGTTGGGATCGGATAAGTATGCGGGACTGGGCAGAAATTACACTCTGGAGGATCTGGTGCCTCCGACCAATGAACAAATGCAAGAATTGGTGCATGCGGCGCAGAGCGTCAGCCGGCTGCATGTGCAGATAGGAGGGTAATCTCTTGTCAGATATTCCGAACCAAAACAACCAATTTGAAATGCAGGATAAGATGCGCATTGTCCAGGAGTTGGTTCCCGGACGGCAGATTACCATTGCACATATCATTGCAAACCCGGATCCGGTACTGTACCAGAAGCTGGGTCTTGATCCGAAGCTGGATTATTCCCACGCCGCGATCGGTGTTCTGACCATCAGTCCGGCGGAAACTGCCGTTATTACGGCGGATATTGCCATGAAGTCCTCCAATGTGGATTTGGGCTTTGTGGACCGTTTTTCCGGAACGCTGATCATCACCGGGCGCGTATCCGAAGTAGAAACCGCGTTCGGCGCGATTGCAACCTATTTTCAAAACGTGTTGCATTTCTCGGTCTGTGACGTGACCAAGACCTGATCTCTATGAAGAAACTGATTCTGACCGGTCGGGTTGCGGCGGGAAAGACCACGCTCACCCAGGCACTCAAGGGAGAGCAGCTGCATTACTGTAAAACACAGTATATCAATTATTACGACACAATCATTGATACCCCCGGAGAATATACAGAAATCCGTACATTGGGCGCCGCATTGGCGCTCTATGCGTATGAGGCGGATATTGTGGGAATTGTGATCAGCGCAAACGAGCCGTTCTGCGTTTTTTCACCGAACATAACCTGTATGGTCAATCGGGAAGTGATCGGCATTGTCACGGGCATCGACAAGCCGGATGCCAATGTGCCGCAGGTCACCAGATGGCTCCGGTTGTGCGGGTGCGAGAAAATTTTCTACATCAGTTCTTACACCGGTGAGGGCTTGGAAGACATCATTGCATATCTGCGGGAGCCAAGCGATCAGCCGGACGCACGTCCGGTGTAATTGCCGACAAAACAGAAAAGAAAGGAAAATAGACAGATGAGTAAAACAAAAGTGATCTGCTTTGCCAATAACAAAGGCGGGAGCGGAAAATCCACCACCTGTTCCAACGTCGGTTACTGCATCAGTGCAAGCGGCAAGCGCGTCCTGCTTCTGGACGGTGATATGCAGATGAATCTGACGCTTTCCTTCTTTGACGAAGACACCTCGCTGGAATTTGCAAAAAGCGGGCAAAACCTGTATACCGCGCTCTGCCGGCAGGCGGATCTGACGCCTTACATTCAGCACACCGCTTACGAGGGGTTGGATATTGTGCCCTCCTCGACACTGATGAGCGGCATTGAGTTTGAGCTGTTCACAAAATGGCAGCGCGAATTTATTCTCCGGCGGATTCTGAAGAACACTTTGGACAGCGAAAGCTACGATTACATCCTGATTGATTCCCCGCCGACGCTTGGCTGTTGGGTAATGAACATCATGTGTGCGTCTGATTTTTTACTCGTACCGGTGGAAGCAACCCCCTGGGGACTTTTCGGGCTGGCAAATATGTTTGAATTCTACGAACAGGTCAAACAGATTGCACCGGATTTGAATCTGATGGGCATTGCCATCACCAAAGCCAACGAACGCAAAAATTATTTCAAGCAGACGGTGGAAACGCTGGAGCAGTTGGACGGCGTCCGCCTGTTCAATACCTTTATCCGCGTCGACAGCACCGTGGAATGGGCGCAGGATAACTCAAAGCCGGTCGCGGTTTATAAGAAAAGCAGCCGCGCCGCACAGGAATATACAGAAATGGCAAAGGAGGTCATGGACTATGCCGGTCGGTAAATCCAGCATTAAGCGTGCCGCAAAGGTCACGCAAACACCCGAGGATGCGCAGAAAAAGAAACCCGAGACGGTAGTACAACCGTCAGAAGCAACACAGGCAAAGGAGCAGGCAGCAGTCACAGAGCATGTGATTGCCAATATCTCTCCGGAGGTTGTGGAACGGGTGGTCGGGGATCCGAAAAAGAAAGAGGATGTCAATCATCCGAAGGACGGAAAGGTTTCCATCCTGACGCCCATGCCCGATTATCTGCTGTAAAACCGTAAAAAAGATGACCGCCGCGGC